>DATHKK010000366.1:0-12156 GCA_035489355.1 Candidatus Limnocylindria bacterium | reverse complement strand
GTGCCACCGACGAATGCGGTCGTGAGCCTGGGTGTCACCGACGACAAGGAGACTTATTTTTTCGGCGAGTCGAAGCCGGACGCCAAAGGTGTGGTTCATATGCCGTATCCTCCGTTGCACGCGGTGGGTGTGAGCGTTTGGGTCCACGCGCCGGGCCGGGCGCCGGTGATTGTGTCGGAGTCGAAGACGAATCGGACGAAGTTTACGGGTGAGTACGCGGTGACGTTGCAGCCCGGCTTGAGTGTCGGCGGCTTCGTGAAGGACGCGGCGAGTAACGCGGTGTCTGGCGCGCAGGTGGTCATTCACAAAGTCTCTCGCGTCAGCCCGCATCATTACGGGCGAGTGGATTACGACGTCTTGATCACCGGCGCGGACGGCAAGTGGACGAGCCGTTCGTTGCCAGACGATCTCAACGGATTCAGTTTTCAGGTGATGCATCCCGATTTCCGGCCCGCACTGTTTGTCACCGCTGGCTACGCGCCGCCGCCTACGAATGCATCGGACAGTTTAGTCCGTTCGTCGTCTGGCGTCACTTATCAGAGAATGCCGGACGGCACGTTGGTGGGAATGAACACGGCGCGCAGAACCGCGTCGCCGCGCACCCAACTGATTCCGCTCGTCACCACAAATGCACTGTTGGCCGGCGACGTGATCATGAAGTTACAATCCGCGATGTTGTTGGAAGGAGGGCTCGTGGACACGAATGGCAAGCCGATTTCCGACGCTGAAGTGATCGTGCAACGCGGTGTTGCAGATCGAAAATTTCTGCGGACAGACGCGAAAGGAAATTTCAAAACACGCATCGGTGACCCGGGCGAGGTCGCCGCGATCATCGTGTTGCGCGATGGGTTCGCACCGCTGTTTCGCAATGTGGGCGTATCGGGGAAAAGCGCTCCGCAGGAGATCCAACTCGCGCCCGCGAAAGTTTTGAAAGGCCGCGTGCAGGATCGCCAGGGACGCCCCGTGAGCGGCGCTCGTGTGCGCCTGGATGACTGGAACGGCACAAGCGATTTGCTGAGGTTCCAAACGCTGACGGACGACCAAGGCAATTTTGTGTGGACGGGCGCGCCGCTGGAACAGGTCACGTTCTATGTGAGCAAGACGAATTACTACAACACGCGGCATTCGTTCGCAGGATCGGCGGGCAACGTGGTGATTCCAATCAACAGAGCGCCGGGCGTTTATGGAAAAGTCTATGATGCGGATACGAAGCAGCCGATCCCATCGTTCACGATCATTCCGGGGCGCAAGTATTCGCAGGGCGAAACTCGGATTCAATGGGACCGTTCGGAGATGATACGCGGGCGCGACGGCGAATACGCATTGAAGATTGAGTCGTATTTTTTTCAGCCGGAAGCGCGTGTGATGGTCGAGGCGATGGGTTATCAGCCGCAAATTTCGCCGGCATTCAACCAGCCAGATTCGTACACGAATGACTTCGCGCTGAAGAAGGGCAAGGGGATCGCGGGCGTGGTGCAATTACCAGATGGCTCGCCGCTGGCTGGCGCGACGCTGGCGCTCGTGGAACGCGGCGAGTTCGGCTATCTCGATATCGGAGGACAACTTCGCGGCAGCAGCAGTTCCGCTTCAGAACTGGTGCGGACGGATGCGAAGGGACGATTCGAGTTCGCGCCGAAACTGGAGCCGGACGAGATTTTCGTCAGCCACGAGCAAGGTTTCGGCGAAGCAAAGGTCGCGGAGGTCCAACGTGATGGGAAGATCGTGTTGCAGCCTTGGGGAACGATGAAGGGCTTCATGCGCGTCGGAGATCGCGCCGAGCCAGAAGGAATTTTGCGGCTGCAAAACACGGCGGATCAAATCATAGATTCGGAAGGTCGCGCGGCGCGTCTGTATTATTCCGTGAAGATGGATGCGGAGCCGGATGGAAGTTTTATTTTTTCCAAGGTGCCGCCGGGCGAACATCGTCTCGCGTTGGAATATCGCTTCAAAGATGATCGCAATGGCGATCCGGCTTTGAGTCATGGTTTCCCCGTCGTCGTGAAAGCAGGCGAAACGACGGAAGCGACGCTCGGCGGCACGGGCCGGCGTGTGACGGGCCGCGTGAAAGTGAACGGCGGCGACCAATCAGATGTGGATTGGCGACGGGACGTTCACCAACTCGTTTTGGTGCTTCCGGGCGATGCAACTGCGAATGGCCGGCGCCCCACAGCAGCACGTCCGCTGGTGTTGCTGAACAATGTGAATATTGATGACGCGGGCCAGCCAATCACGGCGGAAACCATGCGCGCCCGGCAGCGCGCCGAGCGGACTTACGTTTTGCTCTTCGATACGAATGGAAGTTTTCGCGCCGAGAGTATTCCGCCCGGCAAATACGATCTCATCATCAATATCACCGATCCCGAGGACGAGTATTACAACCGCCGCACCATCGGCAACATGATGAAGGAAGTGGTCGTGCCGGACGAGCCGAACGTGAAGGTGAATGCGCCGCTCGACATCGGGGTGCTGGAGTTGACGATTCGTCCGCGCGTAAAAATCGGAAAAGTGGTTCCGTCATTCGAAGGCAAGACGAGCAACGGCAAAACGATCAAGCTGTCGGACTTTCGCGGCAAGTACGTGCTGCTGCACTTCTGGGGTTTGAGCGTGGGCTACAGCACGTATGATTTTCAAACCTTGAAGCAGTTCCAGACTACGTATGGCGCGGATAGATTGGCGATCCTCGGATGCAACCTGGACGGCGATGCGAAAAATGCGGAGCAGTTCGCCAGTCGGCAGAACATGACGTGGCCGCAAATTTATCTCGGCGATTCAAGCCAGACGAGCATTCCCGCGATGTTCGGGATTAGCGGCAACGCGGCGAGTGTGCTCGTCGATCCCGATGGGAAACTCGTGAGCGGGCAGATTCGCGGCACCGCCGTGCGGACGATGGTAGCGCGCGCGTTGTCGGGTGATTCGGAATAGTTTGTTTCTAAACACTCGCGCGAGCAGGAATCATCTTTTCAATTGGCAGTGAAGCTTTAGGTTGCGCGCGCGATGGTTTCCAGAGTTCCTAATCCAGCGATCGAAGCCTTGGCTGCGCGTGTTGCGCCGGAACTTATTTTTGCGCAGGTGTTGTTGCGAAGAATCGCGGAAGGATTTGATCTGCGACATGTCACGGATCGCGAGGCGGCTTCGTTGCGTCCGGTGACGTTGACTGAGTTGCGGGAGATTGCGCAGTTCGCAGATGGTAAACAGTTCCGGCCGTTGAAAAGCGCACCGACGCTGCGGCGGGGTTGGCATTTTGTCGCGCGCGATGTCGCGGAGATGGATGCGGCGTTATCGCATTTATATCCCGGCGCGGTGGCGGATTGGTTCGCAGCGCAGCAGCCGAATCCGCCCGTGACGCATTATCGCGAATTCGCCGCGCGGCAGACGGGGATGTATCGCGTCACGACGCTGCTGACCGATGTGCAGGTGGCGCAGGTGGCGCGCGCCGGCTGTCATGCACGGTTTTGTTTGAAGCAGCGATTGTGGACGGTCGAAGGTTTGCGGCCGGATACCACGGCGGAAAAGTCCTTGATTGCGTGTCTTGAACCGTGCGCGGTGTTAATGGAGTTTGCCCGCACTGCGGTCCGAATCGAGCAGCGCGAAAAGGGCAGCACGCTGTTGGCTGCGGATGAGGTGGAAACTTTAGGGGTGGGATTGGGCGTGGCGGAGGCGCCTGACAAAGAAATGCGCGAGGCGGATTTTTCGTCGCCGGAAAATCCACGGCGTGCGCAGTTGTTGCTGGAGAAATTGCGGCCGAGTTCAGCGACGGAGGGCAAATCATGAGAATGAAGCAATGGATGCGGGTGAGTATCATAGTGGCCGCCTGTGCGGTCGCGCTGACGTTTGCGGCGGAGGACAAGACGCCCGAGAGCAGCGCTGGAGATGTGGCGTGGCAGGAGTTACAGAGATCTTTTCGACCACCGCCGTCGCCGGCGGAATGGCGGACGAACCAGCCCACCCCGGAACAGATCGCCGCATTCGAAAAGCAGAATGGCGTTTTTGCGGGATTGGGAGCGGACAAGGCCAAAGAGTTCTACACGAAATTCCCGTCTCATCCGAAGGCGAAGGAGGCCCAAAGCATGGAACTGAAGTTATTGGCCGTGGCCGTGCAACTCGGCGAAACGAATCGACAGGCAGGACTCGAGGCATTGGAGGAGAAAAGGTTGAGTGATCCAACTTTGCCGCCGGAAGAGAAATTCAACCTGCGCGCGCAGCGCATCGCGAAAATGGTGATGGATGAGGAGACGACGAATCGGCTCGCCCTTCTGGAGAAGGCCGAGAAGGCGACGCAAGAGTTGCAGCAGGAATTTCCTAAACGAGAGGAAGCCAACGATCTCTGGCTGATGATCGCGCAAGGTTATCTTGATGCTGATGATATTGAGAAAGCGCGGGCCGTCACTCGATTGGTCGCAAAAAATTCCAGCGGAGAAGCAAAGGAACAGGCGGAGGCGCAGCTTCGAAAGTACGATTGAGTGGGAAAGGTTCTCGATTTGAAGTTCAAGGATCTGAACGGAAAGGAAGTGGACCTAAAGGACTACGCCGGCAAAGTAGTGCTGGTGGATTTTTGGGCGACCTGGTGCGGGCCGTGCCGCGCCAGCTTGCCGGAAGTGAAGGAAACGTACGCCAAGCTCAACTCGAAGGGTTTCGAGATTCTGGCGATCAGCTTTGATAAGGACAAAGAAACGTTGACGAAGTTCGTCGCCGACGAGGGTTTAACGTGGCCGCAGTATTTCGATGGGCTGGGCTGGGAGAACAAGCTTGGCCAGACGTTTGAGATCAGTTCCATCCCGACGGTTTGGCTGGTGGACAAGAGGGGAAAACTGCGAGACCTCAACGCTCGTGAATCGCTGGCCAGCAAAGTGAAGAAATTGCTCGCGGAAAAATAAATGGCCATGCCGAGCTTCATCTGGGACGGCCAGCGTTTCCTCGGAATCGAGTGGCACATGTGGAAGGCGGTCGGGTGGATCGGCAATGGAGTTTTCTTCTCCCGCTTTTTCGTGCAATGGATTGCCACGGAAAAGCGAAAGCAGGTCACGGTTCCCATTTCGTTTTGGTGGTTGAGTTTGATCGGTTCCATTCTTCTTCTGCTCTATGGCATTCGGCGGCGGGATTCGGTTTTCATTTTCGCATACGCATTCACCTGGATTCCTTATATTCGAAATATCGTCATTCATTATCGCAATAAGGCTGCGCAGCGAAGTTGCGGCTCCTGCGGGGCGAATGCGGTACAGCATGCGGTGTTCTGCCATAAGTGCGGCGTGAAGCTGAGTGTGTCTGGTTCCTGAACGCAGTGACTGTGTTCAACCGGACCGCGTCGCCGAAAGGATTGGTCAATCTGCCGCGGTCTGTTCAAAGTTTGCCGCCGTATGAAACTTTCCAAAGAGCATCTCTGGCAACGATTCCAAAAATACTATTCCGAATATCCCTCCATCGGTCTCGCGCTGGACTTGAGTCGGATGGATTTCGCCGACGATTTTTTCGAGCGATTGGAGCCGCGACTCCAAGCTGCATTCGAAGAAATGAAAGCTCTCGAAGCAGGAGCCATCGCCAATCCCGATGAGAACCGCATGGTGGGGCACTATTGGCTCCGTAACTCGGCGCTCGCACCCACACCCGCCATTCGTCAGGAGATCGAGGAGACAATTGCTGCGATCAAACAATTTGCCGTGCAAGTGCATGGCGGTGCTGTGCGCGGACACAATGGTGTCTTCCGAAACCTCTTGGTGATTGGAATCGGCGGTTCCGCTTTGGGTCCGCAGTTCGTTACCAAGGCCTTGGGTCATCCTGCGACGGATAAGTTGCGGGCGTTCTTCTTCGACAATACGGACCCCGACGGCATGGACAGGGTACTGGCGGAAATCGGCGATGAACTGGGGCAGACTCTGACGGTGGTTATCTCAAAGTCTGGCGGCACCAAGGAAACGAGGAACGGAATGCTGGAGGCACGGGTCGCCTATGAACGAGCCGGGCTGAACTTTACTCAACATGCGATTGCCGTCACCGGTAAAGGAAGCGAATTGGATTTGGTTGCCAGTAACAATTCATGGATTCAAAGATTCCCCATGTGGGACTGGGTGGGCGGACGCACCAGCGAGCTTTCCGCCGTGGGCCTTTTACCCGCCGCGCTTCAGGGATTTGATATCGACGCGATGTTGAGGGGAGCCGAAGTCTGCGATGAAATTACTCGTGGCACTGTAACGGCGAAAAATCCTGCGGCAGGGCTGGCCGCCGCATGGTTTCATGCCGGTACCGGTAACGGCCTCAAAAATATGGTCGTACTTCCATACAAGGATCGCTTGGAATTATTCTCGAGGTATCTCCAGCAGCTAGTAATGGAATCACTCGGGAAAGAACTGGATCGTGCGGGAAAAATAGTCAATCAAGGCTTGGCAGTTTATGGGAACAAGGGATCGACAGATCAGCACGCCTACGTTCAGCAGTTGCGAGATGGCTTGGATAATTTTTTTGTCACATTCATTGAGGTGCTCCGGGATCGCCGCGATGAATCGCTAGCGGTTGAAGTAGGGATTACGAGCGGCGATTATCTGTCGGGATTTTTGCTCGGCACACGTGAAGCCCTCTATGAAAATGGACGCGAGTCGATCACTTTGACTATTCACGAGCTTTCGCCTGCCACGGTCGGTGCGCTCATTGCGCTTTTTGAGCGAACGGTAGGCATTTATGCGGCGTTGATAAACGTGAATGCTTATCATCAACCAGGCGTGGAAGCTGGTAAGAAAGCGGCGACCAAAATCATTTCGCTCCAGAACAGAGTTCTCAGTCACTTGGCGGAGAGCCACCAACGCCTGACTCCGGCACAACTCGCGAACGCGTTGAATGCCCAAGAGGATGTCGAAATGATCTTCAAGATTTGCGAGCACCTTGCTGCAAATCCAGACCGCCGCGTGAGAAAGCAGTCTGGCGCGACGCCTTTCCAAGCTTCTTACCGGTTCTGATCCGCTGTCTTGGTTCGCTGGACTTTGGTGAAATCCTTGGGAACCTGCCCCCTTTTTGGCCAACGCATTTTTGAAATATCCTTTGTCTGGCGAAGCCTTTGAACTTAGAGTCGGTTTTCGATCTGGACTTAGGCATGGCGCCCCCTCTGGGTCACACCCCGGATGCAAGCGTTCGGTAATTTCATTGTCGGACGGCGGTTCAGAGCAGAGTGAATGGTTATTTCGCTGCCAGAGAAAGGAAAATTAACGAAACGTATGTATACGTATCCAAAACGCTACGATGTGATTGTTGTGGGCGGCGGACATGCGGGCGTTGAGGCGGCACTGGCTGCCGCCCGGATGGGTTGCGACACCCTATTGCTGACAACTAACTTGGATTCCATCGGGCAGATGTCGTGCAATCCCGCCATTGGAGGATTGGCCAAGGGACATTTGGTTAGGGAGATCGATGCTTTGGGCGGCGAGATGGGCAAGGCCACGGATATGACTGGCCTCCAGTTTCGCATGCTGAATACAAAACGTGGTCCGTCAGTATGGGCTCCTCGCGCTCAATGTGATAAGAAGGCATATCAGTATCGATTGAAATGGATCTGCGAACGACAGCCCCGGCTCGACTGCAAGCAAGGCCAGACGGCGAAACTGGCGACTGAAGATCGCCGGGTGATTGGTGTTGAAACGACGTTGGGCGTTCGATTTGAAGGTGCCACCGTAATTCTTACGACGGGAACGTTTTTGCGCGGGTTGATGCACATTGGTTCAAACCAACAGTCCGGGGGCCGCGCGGGAGAATCGGCTGCGATGAGCCTGTCGGATTCTTTGCTGGATCTTGGCTTGGAACTCGGCCGCTTAAAGACTGGCACCCCTCCTCGTTTGATCAAGAATTCCATTGACTTTAGCCGGCTGGAACCGCAGCCAGGCGATGAGCCGGTTCCGTATTTCACTTATTGGAAGGAGGATTTGTTCCACGTGGAACGTTCCGCCCCATTGAACTATCGGCAGCTCGATACCATCTATCCGCCGGGATCGATCCTTGAATCCTTGAATGGGCAATTACCTTGTCACCTCACTCGAACGACGGAGCGCACGGCCGAAATAATTCGAGCCAACCTCCACAAATCCCCCATGTACTCGGGAGTCATTGAAGGAGTCGGCCCAAGATATTGTCCGTCCATCGAAGATAAAATTGTCAGATTCGCAGAAAAGACCTCTCACCAAATTTTCCTGGAGCCTGAAGGTGTCGCGACAGATGAGATATACGTGAATGGATTTTCCACCTGTCTGCCCTTCGACGTCCAAGTGGAACTGGTTCGCACCATTGTGGGATGTGAGCGCGCGGAAATTATGAGACCCGCGTATGCCGTTGAGTATGATTTTGCTCATCCCACGCAACTGCACCCGTCGCTGGAAAGCCGATTTTGCTCGAACCTATTTCTTGCCGGTCAAATCAATGGAACGTCCGGCTACGAAGAGGCGGCTGCTCAAGGACTCATGGCTGGCATCAACGCGGCCAAGAAGGTTCGAGAAAAGGAGCCTGTCATTCTGCGCCGTGATCAAGCCTACATTGGAGTGCTGATCGACGATCTTGTTACCAAAGGTACCTCCGAGCCATACCGCATGTTTACATCGCGGGCTGAATACCGGCTTCTTCTGCGACAAGACAATGCTGACATGCGTCTGAGTGAACTCGGTTTCGAGATCGGCCTTCTCTCGGGAAAAAATCATGCGAAGTTTTTTGCCAAGCGTGAAGCCATTGGAACGGAGCTGAGGCGTCTGGAAACCACGCGAATCGGAAAACAAACGCTGGCTCAGACGCTACGGCGTCCCGAAGTTTCCTATTGCGATCTTCCAGGACACGACCCGCTCTTAACTCAAGAAATTGTTGAGCAGGTGGAGCTTTCGATTAAATACTCTGGCTACGTGGCGCGGCAAGAGGTCGAAGTGAATCGTGCGAGAGAATTGGAATCCAAGCGCATCCCGGATTCGGTTGATTATCGTCTCATTCACGGGCTCAGGACGGAGGCTAGACAGAAACTGGACGCCATTCGGCCCGCTACAATTGCTCAAGCATCTCGGATATCCGGCATTTCCCCATCTGACGTAGGGCTTTTATTGATCCATCTCCGCACCAGAATTTCCACAACAAATGGCATGTGTGCCATCAATTCGCTTGATGAGTCAATATGACTCTTAATTGGGAGACTGCTAAGGGCTTGCAAAGGTCCTGTAAATAGCTCTCATTACTAATGTTGTGAGTTGTTTCCCCGGTTTCGGTATTCGGAGTGCTACCGCCCATTTGGTTTTAATCGAAAGCTCATTTATGGCAAAAATTTTAGGCATCGATTTAGGCACGACGAACTCCTGCATGGCTGCAATGGAGGGAAACGAGCCTACCGTGTTGGAGAATTCAGAGGGCAAGCGCACGACCCCTTCGGTCGTGGCGTTTACCAAAACCGGAGAGCGTCTGGTCGGCGACGCCGCAAAGCGGCAGGCCGTCACCAACTCCCGCAACACTGTGTATTCCATCAAACGCTTTATGGGGCGCAAGTTTGATGAAGTGCAGGAGGAAATTAAGCGAGTGCCCTACAAGGTAGTTCGCGCTTCCAATGGGGATGCAGCGGTCGAGGTTGAAATCGAGGGCAAGAAACAGCAGTTTAGTCCCCCGGAAGTCTCGGCGATGATTCTGGCGAAGCTTAAATCCGATGCGGAGATGCGCTTGGGCGAAAAGGTCACACAAGCGGTCATCACTGTGCCGGCCTACTTCAACGATTCTCAGCGGCAGGCGACGAAGGATGCTGGCCGAATCGCCGGTCTGGAAGTGCTCCGCATTATCAATGAGCCGACGGCGGCCTCTTTGGCGTACGGTTTGGATAAGAAGAAAGACGAAGAAATTGCGGTTTACGATTTGGGTGGTGGCACGTTCGACATCTCTGTTCTTGAAATCGGAGAAGGTGTTTTCGAGGTCAAGGCGACAAATGGCGACACGCATCTCGGCGGCGATGACTGGGACAACCGCATCATGGATTGGATTCTCGACGAATTCAAAAAGGAACAGGGAATGGACCTGCGCAAGCAGCCTGATGCGCTTCAGCGAATCAAAGAGGAGGCGGAAAAAGCCAAGATCGCCCTCTCCAGTTCACAGCAGTACGATATTAATCTTCCCTTCATCACGGCTGACGCGAGCGGTCCCAAGCACATCAGCACGAAGTTGACCCGCGCCAAGATGGAGCAGCTTTGTGACGATCTCTTTGAGCGCACGGTGACGCCGGTCACGAACTGCCTGAAAGATGCCGGTGTCAGTGCTGATAAGATCGACGAACTGGTTCTGGTCGGCGGCATGACGCGCATGCCTCGCGTGGTCGAGACAGCGCACAAGCTCGTGAACAAACCGCCGCATCAGGGCGTGAACCCGGACGAAGTGGTGGCCGTCGGCGCGGCGATTCAAGGCGGTGTGCTCAAGGGTGACGTCAAAGATGTGCTGCTTCTGGATGTCACGCCCTTGTCGCTCGGCATTGAGACACTGGGCGGCGTTTTCACGAAACTCATCGAACGCAATACGACCATCCCCACGCGGAAGTCCGAAATTTTCTCGACGGCGAGTGACAACCAACCTGGCGTTGAGATCCACGTGCTTCAAGGCGAGCGGCAGTTTTCGCGGGACAACAAGACGATTGGAAAATTTCAACTCACGGACATCCCGCCCGCTCCGCGCGGCATGCCTCAGATCGAAGTCACTTTCGACATTGATGCCAACGGGATTCTGCACGTGAATGCGAAGGATCTCGGAACCGGCAAGGAACAGAAAATCACGATCACGGCGAGCAGTGGTCTCTCGAAAGATGAGATCGAGAAAATGAAACAGGACGCCGAGGCGCACGCCGACGAGGACAAGCAACGCCGCGAGGAGATTGAGACGCGCAACGAAGCGGACAACTCCGTTTATCGTTCGGCAAAGATGCTCAAGGACAATGCCGACAAAATCTCAGGCGATTCAAAGAACAAGATCGAGACGGCGATTAATGACACGAAAGAAGCACTGAAAGGCAGCGACACAGCGGCCATCAAGTCTGCGAGCGAGAAGTTGAACGAGGGTTGGCAAGCGGTTTCCGCGGAGCTTTACAAAGCCGCGTCCGAAAAGGCGAAAGGTCCACAACCTGGCGGCACGCAGACGGATTCAAGCGGCGCTGGCACTGAGCAGCCCGGCGAGAAAAAGGATGAAGGCGTCATTGATGCCGAAGTAGTGGACGAGAAGAAATGATTTATCAGGGCTGCGTTTTCAGTTGAGCGCAGCCCTTCACTTTTCCCGCAGCGCGTGCTTCGGGATTTGCTTCACGCGAAACAAACAACGCAAAAAACAAAAACTATGGCAGCTAATCTAAAACCGCTCGGCGACCGCGTTCTCGTGGAACCCGCCGAGGAAAAGGAAACGAAAAAGGGCGGGATCATCATTCCTGATACCGCCAAGGAAAAACCGACCGAAGGCATCATCGTCGCTCTCGGCACCGGCAAAACGGACGACAACGGAAAGAAAGTTCCGTTTGAAGTGAAGAAGGGTGACCGTGTTCTCGTGAGCAAATACGGCGGCACTGAAATCAAATTGGACGGCAAGGAATACAAAATCCTTAGCTCGGACGACATCCTCGCCGTCATCGAATAACTACAACCAACTCAATAAAATCTATGGCAGCAAAAATTCTCGTATTTGATGAAGCCGCGCGGCAGGCCTTGCTTCGCGGTGTGGAAAAGCTCTCGAGGGCGGTCAAGGCGACGCTCGGTCCGAAGGGCCGCAACGTCGTTCTCGACAAAAAATTCGGCTCCCCGACGGTGACCAAGGACGGCGTCACCGTGGCGAAGGAGATCGAACTCGAAGATGCTTATGAAAACATGGGCGCGCAGATGGTCCGCGAAGTCGCAAGCAAGACCAGCGACATCGCCGGTGATGGAACGACGACGGCAACGGTTCTCGCCGAGTCGATCTATCGCGAAGGTTTGAAACACGTGACCTCGGGCGCGAACCCGATTGCGATTCAACGCGGCATCCAGAAGGCCGTTGACGCAGCCGTCGAGCAGCTCGCGAAAGTTGCGAAGAAGGTCAAAGACAAAGAAGAGATCAAACAGGTCGCTACGGTTTCCGCGAACTGGGACAGCACCATCGGCGAGATCATTGCCGATGCGATGGACAAGGTCGGCAAGGACGGAACCATCACGGTGGACG
>DATHKK010000365.1:0-2959 GCA_035489355.1 Candidatus Limnocylindria bacterium | reverse complement strand
GGGGTCATGCGCGTTGGGGGCGATTGTGTCCAGTTCCTCGTTGAAGCAAATGCCGATCGTTAGGCCATCAACACTGCCCGCAGAAATGATGTAAGGCGGAACCGTGTCGGGCGTGACCGTGATCGTCGCCACGGAACTCGTCGCGGCGCCGGCGTAATTGGTCACGACAAGAAAGTAATCGCCCTGGTTGGCCGGTTGCACGTGAGGGAAATTGACCGTCGCATTCGTGCCATCGGAAATCGGATCGTTGTTGTAGTACCACTGATACACGAGCGGCGTGGAGCCTTGGCCGAAAGACACCGACAAGGAGATGGGGCGGCCTTGCTCGACGGTTTGGTTTTGCGGCGGCGCGCTGATGATCGGCGGCAAGGGCGCAAAGGCATAGATGTCGATGAAAGCGATCTTGTTGTTCACCGCACTCGGTCCACTCGTCAGGGTCAACCGCCCGTCCGTCACCACGCACGTGTTCGTGAACTCGGAAGCCTGAAAGGCAACCGAAGCAGCGGACGTCGTAATGACTCCTTCAATATTGAACTGGTAAGTCGAATCGACCGCTCCGCCCGTGTCGATGGATACGATGTGGACCTCGTAAGGACCGTTGGGCAGTTCGATTTCCCAGATGGCACTGGGCAGAATCTTCATCAAGTGCATGAACGTGTCGTAGCGAAGATCGGCCGCAATGGCCGTCGCACGATAGCGGCCATCCACGCCGATGTTCCTGTCCCAGCCAAAGCTGAACCCACTGGACTGAAGAGTGAAAATTCCGCCGGTGTCTTGGAGATAACCGGGAGGAACTGGGGGAATGGGCGCAAAACCTTGCGAGAAGTTGACGTTGATGCCGAAAACGGGAGTCATGCTGGAGGCCACGTTCGAGTGAGGTGAGGCCCCGCCCGCATTCGTTGCCTGCGCGCGGTAGTAGTAAGTGTTGCTGACGGCCAGACCGCTGTTCGTGTAACTCGCTTGCGACAGCGTGGCCAACAACGAAAAATTGATCCCATCGGTGGAACGTTCCAGCAGATATTGCGCGGCACCCGGAACCGCCATCCAACCGACACGAATCACCGTCGCCGCAAAGAGCGTTGAGGTCAGGACCGGCGCGGCCGTCGGGGCGGTCGTCGCCGAAACGGTGGCGGATTGACCACTAACGCCGCCGCCGATGAGCGCAGCGGAGATTCGATAAAAGTAAGTGCTTCCGCTTTGCGCCGTCGTATCCAGGTAGCTCCTGCCCGCCAGGCCGCTGGCTACAGCGCTGAATGGGCCGGCCGCGGAACTTGAGCGCAGCACGGAATAGCTCTCGGCATTGGCCAGCGCCATCCAACTGACTTCGACCTGATTGGTCCCGCCAGTGGCAGTAACGCCAACCACGACAACGTTCGGGATAGCGACGACCTCAAGGGAATTCGTGCTCGAACCAAGGGAGTTCGTGGCGGCAATCACGTAATAGTACGTGGCGCCATTTACCAGCGGACTATCCACAAAACCGTTCGCGCCAGTCGTGCCGATCAAAGTGTACGGGCCGCCGCTGTCGCTCGACCGGAAGATGTTGTACCCCGAAGCGTTGACGGCTGGACTCCACGAAAGACTTACCTGTGCATCGCCGGCGGCGGCGGCAACGTTCGAGGGCGCTGACGGTGGCGCGGGAGGTGTCACCGCAATGCTACCGGAGCCACCCGCCGTGAAGACTCCCGGAAAACTCACTTCTAATTCCGAAAACGGATGTGTCCCGATCGACAGCGATGTGCCATTGATGATCACTCCGGACCAGGCGCAGTTCTGATGCAGGATCATTCTCCCGCCATTGGTAATCGTCAGTGAGCCAGAGCTGTTCACGTCGTACATCACTTCGAGGACAACGGGATTCACCGTGCCGTTCGTCGGTGAGAGGACGATGCTGCTGTTGCCCAGCGATCCTGAGCCGGTGGCCTTGAAGCCGCCGCTTCGAAAAATCCAGGTGCCGGTAAATGAATTGTTCACTCCGGTCAGTTCGATGGCATTCGCTCCGCCGCCAAAATATTTGGACACGTCGATGCTGGCGCTGCCCCGGATCTCCGCTCCGATCAACCAGCCACGACTGTTGTTCCCGCCGCTATCGCCGCAAGTGAACGAGGAGGGACTCTGGATGACGATCACGCCGGTGAGACTGAAGATTGTGTTGTCGCCCGCATCCATGTTGCCGCCGTTCAGGATAAGACCGGGACTGCCAACCACTCCCGGGAAATCCAGAATAGCGCCGGCCTGCTTGGCGCGAATCTCTGAATTGGTGTTCAACTGCAATGAATCTCCGGGGAAAGTTTGGATGCCGGCCGTGGGTGGATTGCGAAGACGGCTCGGCGCTCCCGCCAGACACTCATAAGTATTTCCGGCCGCCGGCGTCACCGCGCCCGGCTGCCAGATGGCCTGCGACCAATGCGCGCCGCCCGCCTGTTGCACAGTCGTGGTGAAGTGGGCCGCACTCGCTCCCCCCGCCGCGCTCAGGATGGCAACGAGAACAATGGTGAAACGGAAGAAGCAGCATGTTGTATTCATAGCACGTACGCGATCGGGCTAATTTGGGTTTGGGCTTGGCGGAAGTTTTCACGTGACGATGAAAATTCACAAGAACGTGACGCCGGTAATGGTAACATGTCCGAAACATGAGCATGCTCAGGTGTGAAATGCTCCAAACACCAGCGCCAGAGAAACTTCGAATCTCAAGCTGCGGAAACCGACCCGGGCACTTGGTCAAATCGGAACATCCAGAGATGATGCTGGCTGCGCCGAAAATCGATTGGTGTTTGGAGATTGGTAATTCGCTGGTGCTTGGTGTTTAGAACTCGCCGCCTGGTGCTCGCCCATCGCCTCTCAAAAAATTGAGGTGCGTCCTCATTCGTCGTGCTTCTCTTTCATCGCTTGACGCAGCAATGCATGCTTAACATATTTCACGGCTCATTTCTGGGGCCGGATTTTTCGGTCCTGAATG
>DATHKK010000364.1:0-3784 GCA_035489355.1 Candidatus Limnocylindria bacterium | reverse complement strand
AGTTGCTGCCGAACTGCCACAACGTGGACTGCAACGATCCGCGCTACAAAAAATTCTGGCAGCGCATGGCGGACGCAAAACTTCCGTTGCTCGCGCACACCGGCGGCGAACACACGGTGCCGGTGATCAACAAGGGCCTGTCGGACCCGCGGACGTTGAGGTTGCCGCTTGAACACGGTGTCACGGTGATCGCGGCGCATTGCGCCACCAAGAGCGGGCTGATGGACCCGGATTACTTCGAAACGTTTGTGGGAATGCTCTCGCAGCATCCGAACTTGTACGGCGACACGAGCGCGTTCAATGTGCCGATTCGAGGGCGGCACATTCGCAAATGCTTACAGCCCGAAATCAGCACGCGCCTTGTCCACGGCAGTGATTATCCCGTGCCGGTATTGGGCCATTGGGCGTGGCTGCAACGTTTCGTGGACTGGGAAAGCCTTCGCCGTTGCGAGCGAATTGGGAACGTGCTGGAAAGAGACTTTCAGCTAAAGCGGGCCATGGGCTTCCCCACCGAACATTTCACGCGCATGAACGCGTTGCTCCGCGCCGGGGAATGATGTGTGTAAAAAAACCGGACCTGGCAGTCAGTGGATGACCGTCCAGGTCCGGGGAATTTCGAACTAATACAATAGTAGGACTACGTGGAATATTCGGTCTGGCCCTGTATTGGAGCCCGACCGAAATCTGTTGAGCGATTCATTTCAAAGAACAATTTCCTATCGCTCTGGAAATCTAGCTTCCGTAATCCACCGCGAACCAAACATCTCTGCTCCCAACTGTCAAGAACGCTGTTTTGCAGAAATCTTTGGGTCCGGCAGTTCGCACCGGGGAGCACGCGGCACTATTCAGAAATTTTTCGGGCTTTCGTGTTTACAGGTCGGAACACGTGGCTAGTATCCGCCGCGCGCCAAATGAAGAAGATCGAAGCCATCATCAAACCGTTCAAACTCGAGGAAGTTAAGGACGCATTATCGAGCGTCGGCATCGAAGGCATGACGGTCACGGAGGTGAAAGGCTTCGGCCGCCAAAAGGGTCATACGGAGATTTACCGGGGCAACGAATACACGGTGGATTTTCTGCCCAAGATCAAGCTGGAGATTGTGCTGGCGGATAATCTGGTGGCGACCGCCGTTGACGCGATCGTGAAGTCGGCCAAGACCGGCAAGATCGGTGATGGCAAAGTTTTTGTGAGTCCTGTGGAAGATGCGATTCGCATCCGCACGGAAGAAAAAGGGGAACAGGCCGTTTAAAATTCCGGACGCAGTAACGTGCTGCGCGAGGATGTTGTTCGTTCAAACGTTTGACGTACTTAAATAAGCCTATGGCTGAACAATCCAATCAGAAAACTCCCAGGAGCGTCATTGCCGACGCGAAGAAACAAGGCGCCAAAATGGTCGATGTGAAATTCGTCGATACCTTTGGCACGTGGCAGCACTTCAGCGTGCCGATCGCGGAACTGACCGAAAGCGTGTTCGAGGAAGGATTCGGTTTTGACGGTTCGTCCATACGCGGTTGGAAGAGCATCGAAGCGAGCGACATGCTGGCGATGCCTGATCCTGCGACGGCATTCATCGATCCTTTCTGCGCGGTGCCGACGCTCTCGGTCACTTGCACCATCGCCGAGACCGGGACCAAGGAAGCTTACAATCGTGATCCGCGGGGCATCGCCCAGCGTGGAGAAATTTATCTTCAATCCACAGGACTGGCGGACACGGCGGTGTTTGGCCCCGAGGCAGAGTTCTTTATTTTCGACAACGTCCAGTACGATCACAAACCGAACGGCACGTTCTACTCCGTGGATTCTGAGGAAGCGATTTGGAACTCCGGGCGGGAGGAAATGCCGAACCTCGGTTACAAGATTCGCCACAAGGAAGGATACTTTCCGGTCGCGCCCACCGACACGCAACAGGACATCCGCACTGAGATGTGTTTGATCATGGAGCAGCTCGGCATTCAAGTGGAACGCCAGCACCACGAAGTTGCGACAGCAGGCCAGGCGGAGATCGATTTTCGCTTCAACACGCTCGTGAAGACAGCCGACACGATGATGCTCTACAAGTACATCATCAAGAATGTCGCGCGCCGTCACGGCAAGACGGCGACCTTCATGCCCAAGCCGCTCTTCGGCGACAACGGTTCTGGCATGCACACGCACCAGTCCTTGTGGAAAAAGGGCAAGCCGCTCTTCGCGGGGAATGAGTACGCAGGACTGTCGCAGATGGCGCTCTATTACATCGGCGGCATTCTGAAGCACGCCAAAGCGCTCGCCGCAATCTGTAATCCCACGACCAACAGCTATAAGCGGCTGGTGCCGGGATACGAAGCGCCGGTGAATCTGGCGTACTCAGCGCGCAATCGCTCCGCCGCCATTCGCATTCCGACATTCAGCGAATCTCCCAAAGCCAAGCGCATCGAGTATCGTCCGCCCGATCCTGCCGCCAATCCTTATCTCTGCTACACCGCATTGCTCATGGCTGGTCTTGACGGTGTGATCAATAAGATCGATCCAGGCGAACCGATGGACAAAAATCTTTATGATTTGCCGCCAGAGGAACACGCGAAGATTCCGCAGATGCCCGGCAGTCTCGCCGAAGCGCTGGATCATCTGGAGAGCGATCACGACTTCCTCCTGAAAGGCGATGTGTTCACCAGCGACTTTCTGGAGATGTGGGTATCGCACAAGCGCAAGGAACATGACGCGTTGCGGTTGCGTCCGCATCCGTACGAATTTTTTCTTTATTACGACGTGTAGTCGTCGCGGGATTTTCACAAGAGTGCCTCTCGCGAGGCGCTCTTTTTTTCCCTTCGAAATGGGTGAACCCATTGATTTTGTGGGCGAATTGGCGTTGTGAATAACGTGGGGACAAAAGCTAACAAATTCTTATCGTCACTCGATCTCCATTTCACTAGAAGTCTGCCACGCAATCTCGACACCGTTGTGCATCAAACAATCACAGCAATAAGGGCGGACGCTTTGTCTCAAAAACATGAGCAGAGGCCTGATTTACAAGGGTATTTTGAATGTGCGACACGCCGGGAGCCGGTAAACATTGGCGTGTCCCGGCTTCGTCTTTCGAATCGCTTTGTTTCCAGCCCCAACCTGCACTGCCTGGGGGCCGCAAATACGCGGCGGCCAGAGGCGGTGAATAAATATCAAAAAACTCCACTTTCCCATGCAAGCTTCCGCTCAAAAAATCTGGGGCACCGTTCAACAATCCATACAGTCTTTGGTCAGCGCCGAACTGTATCGGCTTTGGTTTTCCAACATTCATCCCAAGGGCATCGATCACGAATGCTTGACGCTCGAAGTCGAGAATGACTTCTGCGAAGTCTGGCTGGAAAAAAATTATCTCGATCTGATCCGCGAAAAAGCGATTCTCGCCACGGGGCGCCCGATCAAAGTGAAACTCGAGGTCGGCCGCCCGGACCAAACGAACCAGGCGGAAAACGCGATGCGCGGCGTGACACCGAAAACCGAACCCGAGCCGATCGAAAAGCCGAGCGCGACCCGCGATCTGAATTTCAATCCACGCAACACCTTCGACACATTCGTCGTGGGCACGAACAACCACTTCGCGCACGGCGCGGCGCTGGCCGTCGCCCAAACGCCGGGGAAATCCTACAACCCGCTCTTCCTCTACGGCGGCGTGGGCTTGGGCAAAACGCATTTGTTGCACGCCATCGGCCAGCACGTTTCCATGCACAAGAAGGCGGCGCGCGTGGCTTACGTTTCATCCGAAAAGTTCACGAACGAATTCATCGACGCCATTCAGAACAATCAGCT
>DATHKK010000363.1:0-2456 GCA_035489355.1 Candidatus Limnocylindria bacterium | reverse complement strand
TTATCGCACCGAGCGGATGACTGGCTTGAATCTCGCCGGCATGTCCACGAACTCACTCGCCGTCGCGCTTAGTGCAGACGAGACGGCACTGCACGACATCATCGCGGGTGTAAGCGGTCTGGAGACGCGCACGCGCGCTCTCATGGGAGAATTCGCCGCCGGAAAACGCTCGTGGTATCGCCAAGCCGACGACGACGCCTCGCGCGCCTTGTTGCTCGCTTACGTCAACTACCGCACCGCACTCCTGCGCATTATCTGGAAGTATCAGGACCACGCGCGCGTGAGCGATGAGACGCTTCAACTCCGCGCTTTTCTCGCGAGCTACACGGCGGCAAGTGTTCTCTACGAAAGCTCGCTGAAGTTCGTGACGTTTTTCGAGAATGCGCCCGATGCCATCCGCAAACTCAACGAGCCGGAACCGCTGTGGAGCATCCCGCCTGGCCTTTACGACGAAGTGCGGCGCAGCCTGGCCAATCCAGAGAATCGCAAGATGATGCAGCAGGCCGCACAAACTTATCGCGAACACCGCTCGGGTTTCGAGCGCAACAACCTTGGGACCGGCGCACCCTTCGACGAGTTTCACACAGCTATCGCGAAATCGGAGAAGGCCATGCAGCAGTCCAGCCTGGTGGCTATCTCCGCGGGCGTCGCAGCGCCACTCGCCGATGCGCGCGACGCTGGCAAGCTCGCCATCTATCGCGTTCAGACGTTCATCTCCTCGTGGGTCGGTGACACCAAGGTGCGTGAGCCGCATGGAGGCAAGTCACTCATCCAGCCTGCACACTTGAAGGAACTGCGCGCCAAACTCAAGCCCGGCGACCTGATGTTGGAACGCCGCAACTGGTTTCTCTCCAATGCGTTTCTGCCGGGCTATTGGCCGCACGCCGCGCTCTACGTCGGGACCGCGGACGATTTGCGCCGCCTCGGCCTCGATCGCGATCCGCGCGTGCAAAAGCATTGGCAAAGATTTCTGACGCGCGACGATCGTGGCCACGAGCGCGTCATCATCGAAGCCATCAGCGAAGGCGTGGTGTTTACGTCGATGGAACATTCCGTGGGCGAAGCGGATGCGGCAGCGTTTCTCCGTCCCAACCTGACGGAAGATCGCTTGAAGGAAGTCATTGCCCGCGCGTTCAGTCATGCCGGTAAGCCTTATGATTTCGAATTCGATTTCTTCAGCAGTGACAAGCTCGTGTGCAGCGAAGTCGTTTATCGCGCGTTTGACGGCGACATCAAACTGCCGCTCGTGGACGTGATGGGCCGCAAGACGTTGCCGCCCATTGAGATTGTCCGCCAATGCGTCGCCGAACACGCTCAGGGTTCGGCGCAATTTGCATTCGTGGCCTGGTTGAACAGTGATGAACGGCGCAAGCGTGTGACGTTCGGCGGCGAAGAGGACTTCTACAAAACCGCGAACTGGTCCGGAATGGACTTGGCGCCGCGCCGGTGAACGGTGCGCTTCACACATCTGTCAGCAGAAGAGAAAAATCACGCGCTTGGCCTTCGCAGGGAACATGGGCGTCTTCATTCCAAGTGGATTTGAAGGCGCCGTCGCCAGCGCGCTGCGCGCGATTTCAAATTCCCTCACCCAGGCCGGCATTGGCTTCGTGCGTGACGGACACTTCGGCGGGGAGCGTTCCGCTGTCGCTGCCGAGGATGCGGTATTGACGGATTTGAAATGAGACGGGCATGTTGTCGCTCAAGCCGAGCTTCGCGTATTCCTCTTTGGTCATGCGCGAGCGCAGGAGAAGCCCGCTGGGCAACTCGAGTTCCAAGCGCAACATAATGCCGAGGAAGTAGGTGTGGCGAAGGATAGCTTGATAACGAAAGGTGCCGGGCTGCGGCGAAATCTGCACTGAGTAAGGGCGGAAACCGATGCGCACCTTTTGCCCGTCAGAGATTCCGTGCGAGGGGAATTCCAGTTCGTTGAGACGGGCCGCGCCATTTTCGACCGTCAGTTCGATCACGTTCATCACGCCGATGAAGCGCGCCACAAATTCATTGGCCGGTTGCTCATAGACTTCGCGCGGCGAACCGATCTGTTCGAGGTTGCCCTTGGAGAAAATTACGATGCGGTCGGAAACTTCCATCGCCTCCTCCTGATCGTGTGTCACGAAGATCGTGGTGACGTTCAGATCGTGATGGAGATGCACGAGCCACTGGCGCAGTTCCTGGCGAATCTTCGCGTCCACCGCGCCGAACGGTTCGTCGAGCAGTAACACGTCGGGCTTGGGCGCGAGCGCGCGGGCGATGGCGACGCGCTGGCGTTGACCGCCAGAGAGTTGGTGGGGAAAGCGTTTCTCGTATCCGGTGAGTTCGAGCAGTTCGAGCAACTCGGACACACGCGCCTCGATGTCCTTCTTCTTCCACTTTTTGATCTTCAGCCCGAACGCGATGTTCTTGAAGACGTTCATGGTTTTGAACAGCGCGTAGTTCTGGAACACGAATCCGATGTT
>DATHKK010000362.1:0-4396 GCA_035489355.1 Candidatus Limnocylindria bacterium | reverse complement strand
GAAATCGGTGGCGCAAAGTAGTGCGCCAAACACCCCACTGCGACGAACGAGAGAATGGCCGATACAAAGAACCTGCCTTGGAGAGACAGCAGAACGATAACAATCAGGTACAGAAACGCTGTCGTAGCGAGATCGAGCTTGAGTCGAACACCCACAAAGGTCAGCAACGCGAGAGCAATGCCGCCCGCCACACATTGAACGACTGCACGCCGGAATTCTTGGTTTTGGTTATGCAGCATGAGACTCACCTATGCAGTAGTCATGATTTGGTGTCGCCTGCATCATACTTTTGCGAGCATCAGGCCACCACAATTGCTGGATCGTCCCAAAGCAGGTCGGTTGAAACAAGGCAGACATTTGCTTCATTCCTGCTCCCCGTTTTCGCATCTCGAAACGATCTTGGTTGCCTTCACGCTTGAGCGCGCGAAATTCCGAACCGTTGCATCTTCGAAACCATCGTCGTGCGTTGCAATCCGAGCCGCGCCGCTGCGCCTTTCGGGCCGCCGATGACCCAGTTGGTTTCAGCCAGCGCCTGAATGATTTGTTCGCGCTCGGCCTCCTTCAAGGTCATGGCTTTGGGAACAGCACGTTCAGCGGAGGCATCCGGGCAATCGGCAGACTGCTTCAGTTCCGCCAAAGGCGCGCGCAGGATTTTCCCCGGCGAAAGAATCACGGCCCGCTCGATAAAATTCTGCAACTCCCGCACGTTGCCTGGCCACGAGTGACTGAGCAAAACTTCCATTGCCTCGCTCGGAACGCGCTCCACGTGCTTCCTCATGCGCCGGGCGCAGAGATCCACAAAGTGGCGCACGAGCAGAGCGATGTCCTCAGTGCGTTCCCGCAATGCCGGAAGACGCAGTGGGAAAACGTTCAGGCGATAATAGAGATCACTTCGGAACTCCCGGTTCGCGACCATCTGCGACAGATCGCGACTGGTGGCGGCGACAACGCGCACGTTCACGCGTGTAGTTTGCGAACTGCCGAGCCGCTCGAATTCCTGTTCCTGGAGCACACGCAGGAGTTTCGCCTGGAGGTCGGACGGAAGGTCACCGATCTCGTCCAGGAAGATCGTGCCCCCGTTCGCGAGTTCGAAACGTCCAATCTTTCGCGCGATCGCCCCGGTGAACGCGCCACGTTCATGGCCGAACAATTCGCTTTCGATCAATCCCGAGGGAATCGCCGCGCAGTTCACTCTCACAAACGGCTTCTCGCGGCGCGCACTTCGGTTGTGGATGGCGTGGGCGATCAGTTCCTTTCCTGTTCCCGTTTCACCCAGGATGAGAACGGTGGAATCAGTCGGCGCCACGATTTGGACTTCGTCGAGCACAGCCCGGAGCGAAGCGCTTCGGCCAATTATATTGTCAAACTTATCTTCGGACTGAATCTCCTCGAGATCGAATGCTTCTTCGCCACGCGCGTCATCGTCGGCGCTCGCAGTTGGAAAGCTTCGAAGATTCCCATCGACGCTTTTCGCCGAAGATCCGCGCTGCGCAAACTGGAGTTTGAAGTCACGGAACGCGCCGGGCTTGGTGCTGGCGAGTCCCAATACACCGATGCGGCGGTTGACAATCATCAAAGGAACACCGCAAAAGGACTTGATGCCTGTCTCCAACAGGGCGCGGGCGAAGTCAGGGAAACGCGTCTCTGCTTCTGTGTCGATCGTAAGCGGTTGCTGGCGCTTCCAAACCCAACTCGCGATGGAGTCCGCGACCGGAAAATCCATGCCGCCTTTAAGCCCGGCCATCAACACGTGCAGACGTACAGCCTGCCGATCCGGTTCGTAAAGCCAGACGCACAACGCTTGAACATCGGGTTGCACTGGCATGCGCACCGCCAATTCGTAGAGCAATTGCGGGAGTCCCACGGCATTCGCTCGCCGGTCCTCGAATGCACCGGCATTGGACTTGGAAGCCCGCTCGTCACAGGCGACCATCGTTGCTCCTTCTCCGCGATAATCCATTTCCGTCGCTGACGGAGCGTTCAATTCATTCAAAGTAGCAGTCATAAATCCTCCTTTTGGTCATTGATTGGGCTTTCGATCACGGCACGGATGGCCCGCAGTAACACTTTTTTGCTGACAGGTTTTCGTAAGAAATTGACGGCGCCCGCTTCCAATGCCCGGCGCTGCTCCTCCTCACCGGCGCGGGCGCTGAAGAAAATAATCGGAATCGGTCGGTGGGATTCCCTCAAACGGCGCTGCAACTCCAGGCCATCCATTTCCGGCATGCGCACGTCCAGTAGAAGGCAGGCTGTGTCAGCCATCCACCCCGAGAGCAGGAACTCCTCAGCCGTGGCGAAGGCCTCGGCCCGCAGACCAGAGGAGTGAAGGAGCCGCCGAGTTGACCGCCTCACTGAGACATCATCGTCCACGATGGAAACGAGCGACGCTCCAGGCGGTGGTTCTTTGTATCCGTCGCCGTCCTTCAACCATAGCTGGTCGCACGCGAATATCGTTGCTCCTTCTCCGCGAGAATCCATCTCCGTCACTGATGGAGCGTTCAGTTTATCCAAAGTAGCAGTCATAAATCCTCCTTCCGGTCATTGGTTGGGCTTTCGATCGCGGCACGGATGGCCCGCAGCAACACTTCTTTGCTGACAGGTTTTCGTAAGAAATTGACGGCGCCCGCTTCCAATGCCCGGCGCTGTTCCTCCTCACTGGCACGCGCGCTGAAGAAAATAATCGGAATCGGTCGGTGGGATTCCCTCAAACGGCGCTGCAACTCCAGGCCATCCATTTCCGGCATGCGCACGTCCAATAGAAGGCAGGCTGTCTCTGTCATCCACCCCGAGAGCAGGAATTCGTCGGCCGTGGCGAAGGCCTCGGCCCGCAGACCAGAGGAATGGAGGAGCCTCCGAGTGGACCGCCTCACCGAGGCGTCATCGTCCACGATGGAAACGAGCGGCGCTCCCGGCATTTTATTCTCCGCATTCATTGCTGTCCCCCAACCAAACTTTGTTCATGGCTCAAAGTAAGGGCGTACGCGGGAAGGATTCTACTGTACCATGGGACAGCACCGATGGCTGTCCTTTGGAACAGGGGGATTCTTATTTAAGCCGCAACTATGCGGGAGAAAAAGACCCTCACCCCGGCCCTCTCCCGTCCGATGGGAGAGGGAGAAGTTATTCCAGCGCTGGAAAAGGTCACCTGTCGGGAAACGTTCTGACGCTCACAAAAGTTTCCCCCTCTCCTTGGGGGAGAGGGCCGGGGTGAGGGCGAGCGTCAATTCCAACTGAATGGTTACGGCTTAAGCGGCTTTGAGAGCTCAAGCTTCTCAACCATTCGAACAAGATCGGCTAGTGATTCCGCGCACATTTTTTTCATGATGTGCGCGCGATGAAATTTGATCGTTCGCTCGGTCGTGGCCAGTTCGCCCGCGACCTGTTTATTAAGCAGTCCAGCGGCCACGAGAGGCATCACTTCGCGCTCACGCGGGGTGAGCTCTTCATAACGTTGGCGCAATTCTTCCGTTTCAGATCGCTGCTTGTGCGCTGATCGGTCCCGCTCGATAGCGGCACGGACAGCGTCCAACAGAGCGCGGCTGCGGAAAGGCTTGGTGAGAAATTCCACGGCGCCAGCTTTCATCGCGCGCACCGTCATCGGGACATCGCCATGTGCGGTAATGAAAATGATCGGAATGTTGATTCCAGATTGAGTCAGTTCGCGTTGAAGATCCATTCCGCTCAACCCTGGCATACGAACATCGAGCACAAGGCAGGCTGGTCCTTCAGGTCGCGGGTTCTTTAGAAATTCGCGCGCGGAAGTAAAGGTTTGGACCTTCAATCCGGCTGCTCGAATCAAACGCTCGGTCGAACGACGAACAGACAGATCGTCATCAACAATAAATACGATGGGCTCGACTTCCGCCATGACTCGATACTGCGTACATCTGGCGGGCTGAACAGAAAAGGTCACACCGGACATCCGGGGTTCAGCCCACAACCGGCACCGTGAGGTTTGATGACTGCATCGTTTATCGTCAAGGGCGTACGGTGGGTTTCGCGATGCTGTTCGGCTCGCTGTCGAATTGGCGAGAAGAAGCGTTGCAGTTGAGTACGAAACAGCTACGGTCGGAAAAACCAGCGGAAAGGCATTTTATGGCTGAACGCGCGCAATCTCACACTCCTGGCCTGAACAAATTACCGGCCCGCTATCTCCAGTTTCAGAAAAGGTATCCCAAAGTTTTCCAGGCTTACGATGCGCTCGGCGCCGCGACGGCCGAGGCAGGCCCGTTGTCCGACAAGACGCGCGCCCTGGTGAAATTGGCCATCGCAGTCGGCAGCGAGATGGAGGGTGCCGTGCATAGCCATACGCGGCGAGCCCTCGAAGCGGGGTGCTCCGCGGAGGAAATTTATCACGTGGTTTTGTTGGGCACGACGACGCTCGGCTTTCCCACCA
>DATHKK010000361.1:0-5041 GCA_035489355.1 Candidatus Limnocylindria bacterium | reverse complement strand
GATGCCGGTGTGCCGCCCATGTTGTCGCGAAAGAGAATGGTCACGTTCGTGGGCGCCGCAAATCCTTCGCTCGGCAACATCGCGATGAGTTTCGGGTACCATTCGAGCACTACCGGCGACAGTTCCTTGTAAGCCCACTCGGTCAGGTCCGGCGCGACAGTCGTGTCGAAAGTGAAGCGATACTTGCCGCCTTCCGCTTCAAACATTTTCTCGACGCGCTGAATGGTGACGGCTTCCGCGATTTTGGGCGCATCGCGATCCAGGACATCGATCTCGCTATAGAACGTGTTGCCAAAGCC
This sequence comes from Candidatus Limnocylindria bacterium, assembly GCA_035489355.1. Lineage (GTDB taxonomy): Bacteria > Verrucomicrobiota > Verrucomicrobiia > Limisphaerales > SIBH01 > JANNGC01. The sequence goes on along the minus strand of DATHKK010000361.1, from coordinate 4,742 downwards.
GTCCGCATCTTCCGTGCGGCGGATGTCGAAGATGAGGTAGCGATACTTGCCCAGCACTCCGCTGGAATCGGAAACGCTCGCGCCGTATTGCCCGCCGGCGTCGCCTTCCCTCGGCCGCGTATCAATCTTCGCGATGGATTTCCAACCCGCCTTCTCCAAATCCGTTCCCATTTTCGGCTCGGCATTGAAAGCATCACTTTGTCCATCGCTCGCGTAGAGTTGACACACTTGCGGGCCGCGCGAACCCGCGTGCCACGAGTAAATATTGATCTGTCGGATGTCGATCGCTTTGCCAAGATCGAGCAGGAGCCGCCCGCCATCCGTGCCGGCGCGGAAGAAAAAATTCGCCGAGGGCTGGTCGTCTTCGTTCGGCAGCTTTCCATCGTGCAGCGCCGTGATATCTCCGCCGTTGGGGTCTCTTTCACCGTCGAGAATCGCGAACTTCGCCGCCGTGGCCGCATCACTTTTGGCAGGCGAGGGGACGTTGTTGAACTTGAATCGGGCCGACGCGCGTTCGCTCGCGTTCCGTTCGGTCGTGACTTTGATCTCTGCCCGCGTGACCGGGACTATCACGAGCAGCAACAAACCGGCGATCAAGAGCAATGGGCGTTTCATAAATATTCTCCGCGATCGAGTTGAAGCCTAGGCCGGAGCTGACGCCGATGAAATCGGAAAATCCTGTTAGCCCATGCCGCATTTGACACGAGGACCGTTTCCGGAGCGTGGCATTGATGCCCTGTCATTACTCACCTCTTTGGTTGGAGTCCAAGGTGGGAGTCGCGGAGCGACTGTTGAAGGTAGTCGTGGCTTTTAAATCACGGTTCGGACACGCCAAGCAGAGCACACTTATCCTTCACGTCACTTGCGTCACTCCTTGGTCATGTCCCGGTAGATTGTGCCTGAAGGATGAAGGCGGGAATTATTACTGTAAAGCTCGCCATTTAGGTATTAAATGCACACCGAATGAAGCTGCCTTGCTCGTTTTGTGGCCAAATGGTTGAATGCGACGAACTGACGGCGGAATTTCCAAAGTGTTTCGCGTGCAGGGGTCGCACGCGCATTGAGCGACCGGATTGGCAGCTTTGGGGGTGGGGTCTTGTCCTTGGAGCGATTATTTGTTGGTCGCTTTGGAACCATCACATTCCGTTTTTCGAGTAATGCAAGAGGTCACGTCAACGCCGGGATGTCAGTCCACTGAACCTCATCCTCTAGGAATGCGATTCTCGCTTTCAATTTTTGACTCTGCGCTCCCCAGACGATCAAACTCAGAAATGCGATCCCTGTGGGCATGGGAATTAGCCAAATATTGGGCGCTAACTCGACAAGCCCTTCGATCCTATTTGGGCTACTCTTTAGCTTGTCTGAAAGAGCGTGCCACCGCTCCATTGATTCGGGTTGCTTATACGGCACGTCAACTTCTACGAGTGCTGTTTTCATTTTGCTCTTTTGGGTTGCGCTCTAATCGGGTTGATTCTCCGCACACTGACCACGGCTTAAGCCCTGTCAATCCGCTTTCAGAATTTCCGCAATCGTCCAAGTGCGATCCGTTAATCCAGCCGCGTGCGCTGGCGTTTGACGGTGCGCCGAATGCTTCCGGCAAAAATTAAAATGGCAGATGAACATGGCGACGGCATGCCGCAGGTTCGCCAGCTTCTTTGAGTAGCCGATGGTGCAGCGCGTGAATCGTCGCGTGAAGGTTCGCACTGACAGGTTGGTGCGCTCCGCGTGGCAGATGGTGGACTTGCTCAAGTCCTGTTGCCCGATACGTTGCTGGCGCTTTATTCCAACGACGATCAACGGGTTGTAGTATTGCGTCACTGAAGCCGCATCGAGGCGCTTGCCCCACACCTTCATTTCCGTGGCGTACGTGATCTGTTGGGTACCGAACACCCATTTGACGTTGCCGCGATCTCCCTTGCCGACGTATCCCGAGTAACAATCACTGGTGAGTTGAAAGTGTTCCGGCACGCGCACTTTGAGATCTTGGAGAAAGGCCACGGTGTTCTCTTGGTTTCGTTTTCCAACTCGCGAATTGATGATGAGCTTGCTGTCGCGCTCCACGCTGAGGAACGCGAAGAAATCACCGCGTTCTTGATCGTCGCGCGCGGTGTTCTGTGGCTTGGAATAAACGTAGGTGAACAGTTCATCGATCTGGACTTGCGACGCCTTCACGTTGCGGACGTGCGTATCCAGAAACGCGGCGCACTTCGCGCCCGCCATTTCGAGAATCGAAAGCACGGTGTCGCGGTGCAGTCCGGTGAGCCGTCCAGCCACGCGAATGCCCATGCCTTCGCACAACAGGTTCACGACTTGGCAGGCTTTATCGAAGTCCACTCGCAAGCCGTCGAGCGGTTGCGTGTTGCTGAATGTCTTACCGCAGTGGAGACAACGATAGCGTTGTACGATGCCGTTGCGGTTTCGGAATGAGCCAGAGCGTTTCCAAGCGTTCCAGAAGGCGGTTTCTTCAGACTTCATTTCGCCCCCTTTTCCAAGCAACAAAGCCGTGGGACATGACCCACTCCTTGGCGAAAAAAAACTACAGTGAACAAAAGCCAACAGCCGCATAGCTCGGTTTCAAAAAATTCATCCACGCGGATTGATGAATAGAATAAGGGTCTTAACGCTTGTTCTCGCACTTTTCCAACCCGTGGCACGCCGCCCGCTAAACGCCGCGTGCGCTTGAAAACCCGAGTCCTGTATCTGTTTGGAACCGTCGCTACCCGTGCATTTCTGCACATGAACACGCGTCCGTCCTTCGTTGGCGACTCGTTGCTTTCCTCAACCGCCGTCCGTTCGGGCTTCTCGCTGTTCGAGAAGTTCAGGTCCGCAGTTCGCAAACACCGCTCCTAAAAAATCATGAAGAAAGTCGAAGCAATCATTAAACCCTTCAAATTGGAGGAAGTAAAAGACGCCCTCGGTGAAGTGGGCATCGAAGGCATGACCGTCAGCGAAGTGAAAGGCTTCGGGCGCCAGAAAGGCCACACCGAAATCTATCGCGGCAGCGAATACACGGTCGATTTCCTGCCCAAGATCAAACTCGAACTCGTCCTGCCGGACAGCCGCGTGGAGGCCGCAGTCAAGGCCATCGTCGGCGCCGCCAAAACGGGCAAGATCGGCGATGGAAAAATCTTCGTCTCGCCGGTCGATGAAGCCATCCGCATCCGCACGGAGGAGAAAGGCGAAGCCGCTGTTTAACTGCAATGGACAACTCGAACAACTATTCAACCATGAAAAAATTATTTCTCTCCTTGAGTTTGTTAGCAGCCCTGCTGTTTTCCATTCCGACACCGCTCAACGCGGCGGATGCTCCTGCCAAAGAGCCTACGGTCGATGATCGGTTGGCCGATCTCGAAGCCTATGTGAACAACACGGCACGCCAAACGAACGCGCCTTCCAAGATTGCCGGTCCCGGTCCCGGCCACAACGCCTGGCAGATGACTTCCACGGCGCTGGTACTGTTCATGACCCTGCCCGGCCTCGCGCTCTTCTACGGTGGCCTCGTCCGCAGGAAGAACGTGCTGTCCGTCATGGCGCAATGTCTCGGCATCGCTGGGATGGTCACAATTCTGTGGTGGGTTTGCGGCTACAGTCTGTCGTTCGGCGCAGGCAACGCGTTCGTCGGCGACATGGCTTACAAGTTCTTTAATGACCTTAAGCCAGGCAACGTCGGCGCAGGCTACTACTGGATCAGCGATAGCATGTGGGCCATGTTCCAACTCACCTTTGCCATCATTACGCCGGCGCTCATCGTCGGCGCGATCGCGGAGCGTATGAAGTTCTCTGCCGTGTTGCTCTTCGTGCTGCTCTGGATGTTCGTGGTTTATTTCCCGCTCGCGCACATGGTGTGGTCCACGACTGGTTTCATGTGCGGGCCGCTCAATCCCAACGCCGGCATCAAAGCGCTCGATTTCGCGGGCGGCACCGTGGTTCACATGTCCTCGGGCTGGAGCGCGCTGGTGCTCTGCTTGATTCTCGGCAAGCGCCTCGGCTTCGGCAAAGAACCGATGCCTCCGCACAGCATGGTGCTTTGTATGATTGGCACCGGCATGCTGTGGGTCGGCTGGTACGGTTTCAACGCCGGTTCGGCGCTCGGCGCGGACGCGATTGCCTCCAACGCCTTCACCACCACCACGCTCGCGGCGGCTACGGCTGGTTTCGTGTGGCCAATGATGGAATGGATTACCAAGGGTAAGCCCAGCGTGCTGGGCTTCTGCTCCGGTGTCGTGGCCGGTCTCGTGGTCGTCACACCTGCTTGCGGTTTCGTAACCGCCAGCGGCGGCATGATCATCGGCGTGGCTGCGGGCATCATTCCTTACTTCGCCGTTGCGAAGCTCAAGAACTGGCTCGGCTATGATGACGCGCTCGACACGTTCGGCGTGCATGGCGTCGGCGGCACTTTGGGCGCAATCCTCACCGGCGTGCTCGCCAGTGCAGATGCAAACTCAGTCGTGGGCGGCTTGAAGGAAGGCTTGCTCATGAACCAGTTCAAAGCCATCGGCGTAACGCTGGTGCTCTCAGTCGTGGGCACGGCGGTGATTGCCTACATCGTGAAAGCAGTGGTTGGACTGCGGCCGACCGAAGAGGTCGAAACCCTCGGTCTCGATCTCGCGGAACACGGCGAAGAAGGCTACCACAGCTAAATCTCGTTCAACGGAATATCACGCCGCGTCCGGTTCGCCGGACGCGGCTTTTCGTTTTTTAAAGAGGAACGTGGAACAGAAGGGAACAAAGCGGACCGGCAC
>DATHKK010000360.1:0-3032 GCA_035489355.1 Candidatus Limnocylindria bacterium | reverse complement strand
CCCCGAGTGCGAGCCGGTGCCCGACGTCCTGTTTATTGAGCGGATGAATGCTGCCACCCTCGCCGATGTCGATGGTCACGGCCATCGCGGACTTGGGACTGGAGAGCGCCATGGTTTGAGCCTCGCGCAATTCCGCCCAATCACTCTCCACTGGCGCCGCCGTGATTTCTTCCAGCGAACGTTTCTTACTCTTGTCCCAAGGCGCGAGCTGCACTTCGAGGAAAGTGAAGTCCCGGTCCCAATCGCTGCGCCAGTTTTTGATCATGTCCGCAAACAGGCGGCGATATTGCCACGCGCGGCCCGCGTTCGATTCGCCCTGATACCAAATCGCGCCCTGCACCGCGTAGGGAACGATGTTGGCGATCATTCCGTTGTAAAGTTCCGCCGGTTTCCATCCCGCGGACGGCTGGCGTTTCGTGAATGCTTTGCTTTCCTTCTCAGCAGCGGCCTTCTCTTCCTTCCACGCGGCGATGGCTTTGAGTAAACGTTCATTCGAGGCGGCGAACGTGTCGAGGATGTCGCGTTTGTATTCTTTGTCGGCAGCCATGAGATCTTCGCGAATCCACACTTCCGCAGGCGAACCGCCCCACGACGTGTGAATGATGCCGACCGGCACGCCCAGCGCCTTCTGCAAATCGCGCGCGAAGTAATAAGCCACGGCGGAGAAGCCCGGCACCGTCTTCGGATCGCACTCCTGCCACTTGCCGTTCACGTTGTTGGTGGGCGTGTCCAGCCTCAGCTTCGGCACGGTGAAAAGGCGGATGTTCGCGTTCGCGGAATTCTTGATGTCGTCCGCCGGCTCGAAGCTCGAGCGCATGCCCCATTCCATGTTCGACTGGCCGCTCGCGATCCAGACTTCGCCGACAAGGACATCGGTGACTTGAACCAATGAGTGCTGGCCACCGTGCGTGCCGGAAACTTTCAATGTCCCCGGCGCGCCGGGCTTGAGGTTTTTGAGCTTCACCATCCAGCGGCCGTTTCTCGCCGTGGTCGAAGCTTTGTGATCGCCGAATTCGACCGTGATTTTCTCGCCGTCGTCCGCCCAGCCCCAAATCGGCACGCTGGTTCCCTGCTGCAACACCATGTGATCGGTGAACAGGTTGTGCAGCCGAACTTCGGCCTGAGTGGTGAGTGCGCTGAACGCGACGAGCAGCGCGCTAAGAATTGTCCGTGGAATCATGCGGGCAGTGCAGACGATTCGTGGCCGCAGGTCAAGCCACTGGTAGGGCGCGTCTGTCCCAGCGCGCCGGAGTGAGGCGTAAATTGGAATCGTCGCCCATCTAACCCAGTGGCCCGGCGCGCTGGGACAGACGCGCCCTACCGGGTGGCGTTTTGGGTTGGCCGTGATCAACGCTCTTCTTTATCCTTCCTTTCATGGATCAGCCGATCCGCAAACGCCTGCCGCATACTGTGCCGCAATGGGTAAGTGAAGATTCGTTCTTCTTCATCACGGTCAATTGCGATGCGCCGGGCGCAAACCATCTTTGTCGGGAGGACGTGGGAGGTGCCGTTCTTGCGGCCTTCGCTTTCAATCACGAGCGGTTCGTCTGGCATTGTCGGCTCGCTTTGCTCATGCCCGATCACTTGCATGGCATCCTTGCCTTTCCGCGCGAACCGGGAATGAGGAAGCTCATGGAGGACTGGAAAAAATTTCTGGCGCGCAGCCAAGGCATCTCGTGGCAGCGCGATTTCTTCGACCATCGGGTGTGAAACCATCATGAGCTGATGGAGAAGACGAGTTACATCGAAATGAATCCGGTGCGCAAAGGTTTGTGCGAACGCGCCGAAGATTGGCCGTGGTTTATCGCCCGAAGGATCGCCCGCCGCCACAACTCGGTTTATGAAGCGAATGATGCGTTGCCGCTTCAAGAACCACGGCGGCTCGGTAGGGCGCGTCGGTTCGAGGCTCAGGGGACCGGAACACGATGGCGCATCAGGCTCCAAATTCTTCAGTGGATTTCCTTTGAACCCGCAACGTGGTCCCGTGTGTGTGGCTACTTTTTAAGCCATTTGGGCTGGTATTCGTTCTTAACGAGTCGCCCCTTTTCAACCCACAAGGTTTGCATTTGTACAGCTTTGAGTGGAATGACAGTTTGGTGCTCAAAGTCAAAAGCTGCGTAGCTTTGATCTAATTGAACAACCTGAAAATTCTTAAACACCCACAGCCCGCTCATGGACCATTGGCGTCCATCGGTAAATGTGATTGTCTGCTGAAAAGCGCCATTGTTGCTCAACACTAAGGTGTCGGTGATACCGCTTCCATTACGACAATAAGTTCCACTGACATTCGCGCTGGCGGGCCCGCATCCCCACCAGAGCATTATAGCCGTGGGAAGAGCCGTCAGGCGAATAAGCCGGGGAGAAGCCGCATTTGCTTGATGGCATGGCGGCATTGCATCAGGGCGAGGTTTTTTTTGCAACGGGGAAGGCCGCGCTGTCCCAAGGGCGTTGGCCACGAACTTCTGGATTCGCTATCGCCACTCCGCTATGTTCCGCCGCCATGTTTGAACCGATTCGCGAGCAGATCGAAACCGCCGCCGTCAAGACGACTCAGTTGCGGAGGTTTCTTTGACGTCGCCAGTGCGCAGAGGCGCCTGATCGAACTGGATTCCTTGATGGCCGGGGAAAGTTTTTGGAACAACCGCGACCAGGCCCAGAAACTCATCGACGAAGCCGCGACGCTGCGGAAGAAAATCGACCCGCTGCTGACGGCGGAGAAACAGTTGGACGATTTGCGCGTCATGACGGAACTGGCCGAGGCTGAGCCGCCTGAGAAACAACTTCCGCATCAACAGGAATTGGAGCGCGACCTGGTGCGCCTCTCTCGCGAACTCGACGCGCTCGAACTCAAGGCTGTCCTGAAGGGCCCGCACGATGCGCGCGATGCCATCTTCAGCATTCAAGCCGGCGCGGGTGGCACGGAGGCGCAGGATTGGGCGGAAATGCTTTCACGGATGTATGGCCGCTGGTTCGACAGCCGCGGCTGGAAATGGGAAGTCACCGACGCGCTCGCGGGCGATTCCGCGGGTTTG
>DATHKK010000359.1:0-7148 GCA_035489355.1 Candidatus Limnocylindria bacterium | reverse complement strand
GAGCGTGCCCGGACCATTGCCGAACTGAATGATACATGACAGGACGGCAATGGTCCGGGCACGCTCCGCAATGGGGCGGTGAAGGTTCATCCGGCGTCAGGGCCGCAGTGTCACTCATCGTCGCGGCTTCTATTTTTGCATCCTCGCTGGCTGGTACTGCCGACGATGGCGGTCTTGTTCCCATGTTCAACGGCCGCGATTTGTCCGGCTGGACCAACGTGAATTGCGCGCCGGAAACGTTCACCATGCGCGATGGCATCATCGTCTCCACCGGGATTCCCACGGGCGTGCTGCGGACCACGCGCATGTACGAAAACTTCGTCGCGGAACTGGAGTGGCGGCACCTGAAGGAAGGAGGCAACGCGGGATTTTTCATTTACAGCGATCCCATTGCGGCGGTGGGCCAGCCCTTCACGAAGGGGATGGAAATCCAGATTATCGATCGGGACCATCCACAAGGAATCGCGACGCGGCATGGCGACGTGTTCTCGATTCACGGCGCGACCTTCGTGCCGGACAGGCCGCATCCGCAAGGGTGGCAGCGTTCGCTGCCCAGCGAGAAACGCGTGAAGCCGCAAGGCGAGTGGAATCATTATCGCGTGGAGAGCCGCGACGGCGTGGTGACTTTGGCAGTAAATGGCAAAGTGGTTTCCGGCGGATCGAATTGTGTCCCCCGCAAAGGCTACATCTGCCTCGAGTCGGAAGGTTCCGAGTGTCATTTCCGCAATGTGCGGATCAAGGAGTTGCCATCGACGAACCCGCGCGCGAGCGAAGTGGCGGAGAAGGACCGGGGGTGGATGTCGCTTTACAACGGACTCGATCTGCGCGGGTGGAAACCGGAGCGAGGACAGGCGGAACATTGGAAGGCGAACGACTGGATTCTGGAGCATGACGGCAAGAGCGAGGCGGTGGATATAGGGCTGCGCACGGAAAAATCTTTTCGCGAATTCGAGTTAATCGTGGATTGGAAATGGAGCGGCGGCGCAGAGTTTAAAGAAAATTCGCCAGACACTTCCACCGTTCACGCGCGCAAAACAGTACGAATCCCGCTGGCTTCCGCGCCCGGCGCCAAACCGCGAGGGCAATGGAACCGTTCCCGAATCACCCTGCACGGAGATCGAATGACATTACGCCTGAACGAGAAACTGATCGTGGAGGAAAGGGCGCTCGATCTGGAAGCTGGTCCCATCGTTTTGCAACATGGCGGCGCGCCCATCCACTTCGCGAACATCTACATCCGGGAAATGAAATAGCGGCGGCCCGGCATCGGCGTGTTGAAATTGAACCGGGGACTGAAATGTCTTTGCTATCAGACTCGCGCACTCGACGACCGCAAACTTTTCGTCACACTGCGGCGCATGAAGTCGTTGACGGAGTATTTGTGGTTCGAGGTTCCAGGGCGGCGCGGGTTCGTGAACATCACGGCCACCATCGAAAAGCTCGCGGACAAAAGTGGGGTGAGGGAGGGGCTTTGCCTCGTCAATGCGATGCACATCACGGCGTCCGTGTTCATCAACGACGAGGAAGATGGGTTGAAGCACGACTATGAAGTCTGGCTGGAGAAACTGGCGCCGCACGCGCCCACGACCCAGTATCGCCACAATCGCACGGGCGAGGATAACGCGGACGCGCATCTCAAACGGCAGATCATGGGACGTGAGGTCGTGGTGGCCATCACGAACGGGAAGCTCGATCTCGGGCCATGGGAGCAGATTTTCTACGGTGAGTTCGACGGCGATCGGCGCAAGCGCGCGCTGGTGAAGATCATTGGCGAATGATGCGGGCCAAGGCCCATGATAACGTGCGGCCGGTCTTCAACCGGCAGTTGGGTTCCCCCTCCGGTCCAACACGCAGAGAAGAGGTTCACACGCTCTGATCTCACCACGCTTCTGCCAGTTGCAAACTGGCAGCACGTTGGCGTTTGGAAAACTCTTGCGACGCCCCGAGTGCTCCTTTAGTTTGCGCGGCCCTCGGTCGGGTTGGTAGCTCAGTTGGTAGAGCAGTGCCCTTTTAAGGCATTGGTCCAGGGTTCGAGTCCCTGCCAACCCACCATTTAAAAACCTCAAGTGGGGAGGCTATTGAGCAGGAAAGGAGTTTGATTCGACGCGCCATGGGGCGCCACGCCAAGTCACGCCATGTCTTCACTGCGTATTACTCACGAGACGCTGTATCAGTATCACCGCTTGACGCGGTTCGGTCCGCATCGATTGGTCCTGCGGCCGCGCGAAGGGCACGATCTGCAAGTGGAGCGCATGACGCTGACGATTGAGCCGGCGTATTCCCTCGATTGGAGCCGGGATGTTTTTGGAAATTCCGTGGCATCGGTCGATTTCCTCGCGGAAGCGGCAGAGTTGCGGATCGTCAGCCAGGTGGACATTCGTCGTGGGGAAATACCCCGGCTCGCTGAGCGCAGCAGTCACGTGGTTCCCTATCCGCTGGTTTATGATGAACTGGAGACCACGGTGGCGGCGGCTTATCTCGTTTCCGTTTATCCCGAAGAGATGGCGGACATCGCCGCGTGGGCCAGAACGGCGATTGCTTCCGCCGATGCGGCCAATGCTGTCTCGATCGTCGCCACGCTGAATCAAGCGGTGAAGCAGCAAATCGGTTACAACCGCCGCGAGGAAAAGGGCGTGCAGCGTCCGCTCGAAACACTCAACCGGGGCACAGGCTCCTGCCGCGATATGGCGACCTTGCTCATGGAAGGGTGTCGCGCGCTCGGCATCGCCGCGCGGTTCAGCAGTGGTTATCTCGATTGCGCCGCGTCTCTCGCCGGACGCGCCTCGACGCATGCGTGGGCGGAAGCGTATCTGGCCGGCCGCGGCTGGACGGGCTTCGATCCGACTCTCGGCGAGCAAACCAACCGCAAGCACATTGCCATAGGATTGAGCAATCATCCCCGCGGCGTCATGCCGATCTCCGGACGTTTTTACGGAACGAGCGCTGATTACATCGGTATGAAAGTCGCGGTGAAATTCGAGATGAGACAAGCTTCCTCGATCGAAGGTGCAACCGGCTGAAGTGGTTCTAAATGATGCCGCAAACTACAAGGATTCCAATCTCACGGCTTCGATGGCTGGGAGGTAGTTTCGCCGCTCTGCTACTGTTTGGTTTTCTGGTGGCAGTCTTTGTCGCAGGAATTCACTTCGACGTGGGCGAGCGCACCATCCACTGCTCGTGGCAGCCGGCTACGGTCGAAGAGAATCTTTTTTTCCGATCCTGTTGGGACGGACCGACCGGCGAATTCACCAGCGGCAATTTCTATGGCGTGAAAGTTTCGAAATGGGTTTTGAGGCTGGACGTCATTCAGGATCCGCTCGGGGCGGCTCAACGCAAATTGCCGGCCACCATCGAAGGACTCATCGCCGCAACGAAGTCTGACAATCATTGGCGAAGAGTCTGCGCGTTGCAGCGGCTGGCCGAACTCGGCGAGGCCGCGATGCCGGCCATTCCCGCGTTGCTGAAACAACTGTCCTGGGACGATCAGGACGCGCACGACGCTCTTTTGGCGATCAGCAAGGCGGCGCCGGACTCAGCGGTGCCGCTCCTGACCGGCGGGATGACCTCGGCCAGCGTTTCCACGCGCCGCCACGTCGCCGAGATACTTGGTGAGATCGGAGGGCCGGCGAACGCCGCGGTTCCCGTGTTGACGAAGGGATTACACGATTCAGATCCAAAAGTGATTATCCAGTGCGCTTTTGCTCTGAGTAAGATCGACGGTGCGGCCCACGACGTGATGCCCGTGCTCAAACGGTTTCTGGCCAACCCCGACGGGGAATTGCGCGCATCCAGCATGGTGGTCCTTAACGAGTTTGGCGCTGACGCCGACGCCGCCACACCAGAAGTCCTACATCTTCTGGACGACTCGAATCTCAATGTTCGCGCGATGGCCGCCAGGACGCTCGCCACCGTCCGCAGAGCCAGCGGCCGGACCGCGAGCGGTATTCCAAACGCGACACTCATTCGGCTCGAGTCGCTTGCGGGTGGCGATGACGTCACCGCGCCATGGGCCATCGACGCGCTCTCAACCATGGGAACGAACGGCGCGAAAGTTCTGGCCGACATTTACGAAACGGCCGAACACCCGCGCCGCCGTGAAGTCGCGGACGCCTTGATTAGACTCGGTCCTCAAGCCGCGGCGGCGCTCCCGATCTTGCTCGCTGATCTGGCCGGGACAAACGACGGCCGGGCGCACCTTTCGGCCCGCGTCATTGGCCACCTCGGTTCCGCCGCGAAGAACGCGCTTCCGCAATTGACCGTGTTGTTGGAACACGACAGTGGTTTGATACGAGTGCAGGCTGCGCGCGCAATCTGGCAACTCGATCGGAGAACCAATGTTGTGCTTCCGCTACTTCTTCGAGAATTGAACGGCTCGTCCAGCAACGTCCGTCGCTTTGCCGCGGAAGGTCTCGGGGACATGGGATCAGTCGCAGCGGAAGCAGCGCCGATGCTCAAAGCCCTTGAGAGTGACGCGCGATCTGACGTGCGGCGAGCCGCTGCTGATGCGTTGGGGAAGATCGGCGTCGTGCCAGGTGATGAGTTGCCGCGATAATCTATTTGTAACTGCCTGGCCCCTTCAGCGCGTCCATCATCCTGTCCGTCGTTGGGTAACAGCACGACGTGATGGGTTGGGGCGGCAACGAATGCGTTGCCGCTCTTTTTGTTTTTCGATCCGGTGGTCGTGGACAGCGCGGAGAAGAACATACCGGCCTTGAATTACGCACCCTTGAGATTAGCAACGGTTTTCTGATTGGCGTCAGCACGGCGATCCCAAGACGGGCCGGTAAGTTCGGCGATGCGGTCCATGAAATTCAGAAAGTCCAACTCGTGAATGCGCTGGCCGACGCCGTGGGGATTCCGCGCGCGCCGGCGAAGCTTCACCGCTTTTGTCGTTCTGCGTACGTTGCTGACGGACCTTCGTATCGTTTGCGCCGGGATCATGCAGATGGTTTTTACTGAAGCGAGTATCGGGACGGAAGAGGGGCGAAGAGCGTACTGCTCACTACGTGTTTCGTTTCGCGCGGCGCCTGTCTGCATCTGGCCGCGATTCCTGGCGAAGCGCCGGGAGCGCCGCCGTGCGGTCCTTGCACAGCGCCGCCATTGTCAACTTCCGGGTGATGTGCCACGGTCACGCACCCTATGACCAACTTGTTCCGCTTCGTTCTGCCGGCGCTTGTCTTTCTTTCCGTCGTGGCGTCGGGCCGTGCGCAGATTTTCACGGTCCAGGTGGGCACACCGCCGGCCGCGGCCACGCCGCTGGTGAATCACGGCGACACGTGGCGCTGGCATAAAGGCACGAACGCGCCGGTCGCCGGCTGGCAAACCAACTCGGACGCGTCGCTCGACGCGCAGTGGTCAACCGGGCCGGGTGGCATCGGCTATTCGGCGGATCGCGCGGTGGAAACCAACAACTGCCTGACGATCCTCAACGACATGCGGAACGTTTACCGGACGTTGTACATGCGCCGCGAGTTTACGGTCAGCGGTGGCTTCGACACCAATTTGCACTTGCTGTTGAGGATGGACTGGGACGATGGCTTTGTGGCGTATCTCGACGGTGTGGAAGTCGCGCGCACGAACGCGCCGGGTGCGGTGACCGTCGAACCCGCCAATACCGCTCTCGCCATTCAGAACCACGAATCGTCCCAGGGATCGAGTGGCCTCCCACCCGTGACGTGGGATCTCGGTGCCATTGGTTCGCGGCTCTCGCCGGGCACGCACACGCTGGCGATTCTTGGTTTGAACGGCACGCTCGACAGCAGTGATTTAATTCTAGTCCCTGACCTGATGGTGAGCGCGGCCGCGATTGGCGGCTCCGTGCCGAACAACGGATTGTATGCGTTGACCAGTTCCAATTCCGTGACGCTCAGCGGGACCAACACCGTGGCAGGCTCCACGCGTATCTCGGTCAATGGCGACGAGGCAGTGTTCAATTCCGGCGTCGGCACATGGTCAAAGACACAGACGCTTCAGCCCGGTTTCAACCGATTGTTCATCGCGGCGCTGGATGCGGGCGGGAACCTTCTTTCCAATCTCACGCAGGACATCATTTACGAGACGTCCAGAATCGAAGCGGGCGGCACGCTGTCTTCGAGTTTGCTGGTCTCAAACCGCGGCACGGTGGTGTACGTGACGAACAGCGTGATCGTACCGGCCAACGTGACCTTCGAGATCGCCAACGGCGCGGTGGTGCTCGTGGCTCCGGGACAATCCATCGTGGCGCAAAACGGCGGGCGCATTTACGTGCATGGTACGTTCGACGATCGAGTCTTCTTGAATATCAATGAAACCTCCAGCTCTCTCTGGGGTCCGCTCTCCGCGACCGGGACAAATTCCACTATCGACGTTCAGTTCGCGGACGTTTCCCACGCCCAGGTGAGTGCGACGGCGGGCGCCTCTGGCTTGATTCAAGACTCCGACTTACACGACTTCGATCCCGGCGCGGCCGCCGGCACGCTGGGACGTCCGCTCATGATGTGCAATTACGCCGTGCTGTTTGAGGCGCGGCGAAACCACTTCTGGAATTATTACGAATGCCTCGTGCGCAACGGAGTCATTCACGTCGAGGATTGTCTCTTCGAACACATCGTCGGCGACGCGTTGGATTTTGATTCCGCGCAACCGGGATCGTTCGTCCGCCGCTGCACTTTCCGGCACGGCGTCCTCGGCAATGTGGATGCGATCGACATCGGTCCCGATTTTGCGGGACTGCCTGGCTCGACTGACACGCGAATCGAGAGCTGCATCATGTGGAACTTTCCGCTCGATAAGGGTGTGTCAGTGGGAGACAACGGCTCATCGCACGGCATCATCGTGAGCAACTGCCTTATCTATGGTTGCCTGTCCGGCGTTCAGGCCAAGGACTCGTGCGACGTGGCGGTCATCAACTGCACCATCGCCGACAACACATGGGGGTTCACCAATTACAACAAGAGCGGACTGCCGCAATACACCGGTGGCCACATCACCAACTCGTACAACAACATTCTTTGGAACAACGATATCACCCTCTCGTTGCGTGATGGCGGCACGTTAACGGCCGACCACAATGACTTCGGGAATACGAATTGGCCGGGCGCGGGCAACATCGATGCTGACCCGTTGTTCGCGAACGCAGCGTTGGGCGATTATCGTTTGACCGCAGGCTC
>DATHKK010000358.1:0-9463 GCA_035489355.1 Candidatus Limnocylindria bacterium | reverse complement strand
AGCTCGTGGTGTGAGGCGCATTGGGCTGCGCGAAGCTTTCGGGCAAATTGACTGTGACCAGTTGATTGGAAGTCGCGGCCACGACGTTGAAGACATAATTGCCGGCCGGAAAGTTGGCGTTGAACGACGGCAGGTCCGTCCATGTGGAGAACAGGTAAAAGCTCTCGGGCTGCAAAATATTTTGCGTCAGATTCGACACGGCGCTCGTGGGCAAGGTCACGGTCACGCTGTTCGCCGCACGGTTCGAGGCGAGCACGGTGGTGGCAGTGAAGTTGTAAGGCACGTCCACATCGAGCGTGGGGGCGCCCGCGGAAGTCTGATTGTAGAAATGAACTTTCCCCACGGTGAAGGCCGTGATCTGGTTCGTGCCGGAACCGGTGCCGCCGCCTCCGCCACTCGTCATGAAAAATCCGCTCGTCTCTCCTTCGATCGGATCTCCCGGGAGGTTTTCACCCTCCACGATCCAGACAATGAACCCGGCGGATGGAAACGCCGGCGTGGGCGTGCAGGTGAGCACGTTGTTCGCGCCGCTCCAGACGGACGACACCGGCAGAAGCGCGAACGTCATGCTGTCGCGAAATTCCGCCGTGGTCGCGACCGTGTCCATCTGTTCGCTGAACGTGAACACGACGGACGCTGAGGGCGACACGCCGCTGGCTCCATTGGCGGGAACGGTCGAAAAAATGAATGGCTGGGCGTGGGCGTGGACCAGATACGCCAGCGAAATGGCAACCGCGCCCAGGCGCGCCGAGTGTTTAAGAACCATAGAAAACGGAAAAATGTTCATGACGCGATTGTGACTTAAGAAGTCGAGGGCGAGAGCTTCGCCAGAAGAAGGAACGCGTCAAGAGTGAAGCCGGGATGGCTTTGCCACCGGCGAAACAATTCAGCCGACCAACCGGGATCTTGCCGGTGAGGGTGCGTCTGCTGCCGCGCCGCGGTCCCGCCGGCTCGGCGAATGGCAAGGACCAGACTTCGTAGCGCTGACTCCTGCCGCGTGTGTTGGCCGGGCGGCGCTTCCTTGACGCGGCGGAAAACGAAGATACTTTCGCGCCCGCCAACCGCCATCGATTCCAATGTCGTGAAGCGGAAAACCCAAATGACTTTGAACACGGTCCAGAACACCTCTGTTGCCTCGAACGAAACGCGCGAACCGGCGTTGGCCGAGCGTCTGCGCGCCGCGACTGAGTTGCTCGAAGCGGCGGCCCGGAATGGCGCGTTGCTCGCCAGCTTGTCCATCGAGGAACGCACGCGTCTGCTTCAGGCCGCCGGCGAGATTTTCTGCCCCGACGTGAAGGAGCGCCGCCGTCTGGTGAAGGCCCGCCAACGCCAGCGCAAAGCCGCGAAGGCGCAGCGCGATCAAAATGTGCTGAACGAAACTGGCATTCGCGTGCTGCGCCGCAAGCCGGTCTTCACGACGCCGAATGTGTTTCCGCCGGAGAACTTCGAGCAGCGGGAGGTCGAGGGCGATGCTGATTTTCGCGACGTCGTCGAGCCGCAGAACTGTTACATCTGCAAGCAGGACTACTCCACGATTCATCATTTCTACGATCAGCTTTGCCCGGGTTGCGCCGAGTTGAATTTCCACAAGCGCACCGAATCGGCGGACTTGCGCGGGCGTGTCGCGCTGCTTACCGGCGGGCGCGTGAAGATTGGCTATCAAGCCGGCATCAAACTGTTGCGCGCCGGTGCGCAACTCATCGTCACTACGCGGTTCCCGCGCGACTCGGCGATGCGTTACGCGAAGGAGCCGGACTTTGGCGAGTGGGGACAGCGGCTGGAAATCTTTGGGCTGGATCTGCGCCACACGCCGAGCGTGGAAGCATTTTGCCGGCACTTGATTGCGACCCGCGAGCGCCTCGACTTCATCATCAGCAACGCGTGCCAGACGGTGCGGCGTCCGCCGGATTTTTACGGGCACATGATGGACCGCGAAACGTCGTCGCTCCATGACATGCCGGAATCCGCGCGGCAGCTGCTCGGCGCTTACGAAGGTCTGCGCGGCTATCACCTCCTGCCCGAAGGCGATGCGTCCGCATCGCTCGTGGATCGTCGCATCACGGACGTTGCGGGGCTGACGCATGCGGCGGCGCTGTCGCAGGTGCCGCTGTTGCCAGAGGAACTTTCCGCGCAGCGCGGTCTGTTTCCTGAAGGCCGTCTCGATCAGGATTTGCAGCAAGTGGATCTGCGCGAACGTAATTCATGGCGCCTGATGCTCGCCGAAGTTTCCTCGGTGGAACTGTTGGAGGTGCAGCTCGTCAATGCCATCGCCCCGTTCATTTTGAACGCGCGGCTCAAGCCTTTGATGTTGCGCACGCCCGAACGCGACAAGCACATCGTCAATGTCTCCGCTGTCGAGGGGCAATTCTATCGCAAGTTCAAAACCACGCGCCATCCGCATACCAACATGGCCAAGGCCGCGTTGAACATGATGACGCGCACTTCCGCTGCGGAGTATCACGCCGATGGGATTCACATGAACGCCGTGGACACCGGCTGGGTCACGGATGAAGACCCGTTGCACATCGCTGCGCGCAAAACGGCCGAGCACCGTTTTCATCCGCCGCTCGACATCGTGGATGGTGCGGCGCGCATCGTCGATCCGATCATCGCCGGCTTCAACACGGGCGAACACGTGTGGGGGAGGTTCCTGAAAGATTACGTGCCGACGGATTGGTAGTTGAAATGAGTGATCCGAAACGCACGTCGAATAGCAGCGGAGAAAGCTTTCAGCACAATCCGTTCGCTGGGTTGAGCAGCGAAGGGTTGCCGCCTGCGCCGGACGAGTCATTGAAGAATCCCGCGCATCGATCTGAAACGCCTCCGCCAAAAAAGAATCGCGGGCGCGTGGATATTCTGCGGAACACGGCGGGACGCGGCGGCAAGACGGTAACCGTCGTCCAGGGATTCGTCGGCATCGGCTTGCCGGAAAAGGAGAAGCTGGCCAAGCAGATGCAGAAGACTTGCGGTACGGGTGGCACGGTCAAGGAAGGGCGAATCGAGATTCAAGGGGACAAGCGCACTGAAGTCGCGCGCATCCTGATCGAGGCGGGTTTCCGGCCTGTGTTTGCTGGAGGCTGAGGACCAAGCACGGGTTTGGAGGGCACCGCCATCCGGAAAAAGAGAAAGGCCGGACAACAGGTCCGGCCTTTTCACACACACGCTGCACTGAGAACAAAGTGCAGCAACAACGTGATGAGATTACTTCAGATCGTTGGCCCGACCAGTCACCAGTATTGGTTACAGGCGTCGCGCCTTAAAAAAGGCGAGCACGTGCGCGTCAGGAAATGATTGCGGCAACCGTTCGATTGTGGAGGATGAAAAAGAAAGGCCAGATGATCACAAACACAATTGCCATGAATGCCACTGCGCCGGCTTTATTTCCACTTCCGATATTTGTCGCCATCGCCTTCGTAGTCGCCGTTTCTATTGTGTTCGTGTTCCGTGGGTATTGGCGTAATGCGAAGAAAGGGAAACCATGATTGCCGTATCACTCTACGATCTTCCAATTGAGGTATTGGTCGCCATTGGCATCGACATTCCCGCTATCACCATTTGGATTCTGAAGCGGAAGAAATCAAATTAGGCACTACCGGAAAACGAAAATCAGTTTTTACTCAGGCGCGGTGCGTGGGTTTGCCAAGTCGATAATCCCGGGCGTCCCCCGCCCGATCGCGGCGAGGAATTGAAGCGCAACGATATTCTTGCCGATGGATCCAGCATGAAGCGCAACGTTCTCCATCTTGCTCTGACTCTCGCCGTTATTTGCCTCTTCCTTCCTTTGGTCTGGTTGATCGTGCGCATTTTTGCGCAGGACTTTCCGGCCCTGGGCTTTGCGTCGGGCGCATTGTCTCTGGCCATCAGTTCTGCACTGGCCGCTTACGTGGTTCGCGACATGGCGGGTGAATCAAAATTCGTCGGGAACGAACTCGAAAATCGGAACCGAGCGGATAGCAGCGGTCATCCCGCCGGCGCCGGTTCATCGCCCAGCGTTGCGACCTGAACGATTCGGCTGCTATTCCGCGAAGACGGTTTGAATCGGCTCCTCAAAAGTCAGCGACCACTGGTTGGTTGTTTCTCGGTGAAGTAAAAACTGGCGATGGTCTTTGCCAGCGTCGTGGCAATGTTCGGCTCGTCAGAATTACACAGAACGATCACAACGAGTTTGTCGGAGGGGAACCGTTGCAGGCTCACGGAGAATCCAGAGGTGGAGCCGCTGTGCCCGATGTTTTTATGTCCCTGGTAAGGATTGACGCGCCACCCGAATCCGTAGGGAGTTTCGCTGCCGTCGTTTAATTTTCCCGCGGTCCACATTCGCGCGCGGCTGGTGGCGTTCAACAATTTGTCGGTATCGAGCGCCGCGTTCCATTTTACCAGGTCGCCGAGCGTGGAAACGATCGCGCCGGCGGCAAACACATCGGTCAAGTCATTATCGCGATTGCGGAGCGCGCCGTTCTTACGGATGTAGCCGTCCGCGCGCTGCGGCACGATGATGCCGGGATCGCGATTGGTGGATGCCGTCATGCTGAGCGGCGCCCAAATGCGTTCCGCCAGAAACGACCAGTAATTTTTCCCGCTGACGTTTTCGATGATGAAGCCAAGAAGGTTGTAGCCGGAGTTGCAGTATTTGTAATTCTCTCCCGGTGCGAAGTCCGGCGGCTGCACGCCGAGAGCCTGGATGAATTGAGCCTGGCTCAAATGCTTCGCCAGTTCAAAGCCGTCCAGTCCGGTGTAGTTCCGGATTCCTGATGTGTGAGTCAACAGATGGCGAATGGTAATGTTGCTCCAGCCAGCGGGAATATCCGCGAGGTGTTTGCTGATTTTGTCATCGACCGAAAGTTTGCCGTCTTGTTCCAGCAAGAGGATGCAGGCGGCCGTGAATTGTTTCGTGAGCGAAGCAATTTCGAAAACGGTTTCGGGCCGAGCGGGCGCTTTCAATTCGACGTTGGCCAAACCGTAAAAGGCGGTGCGCGTTTCCTCACCGGCGCGGATGATCGTCAAAGCCAGGCCTGGAATCTGATGCTTCTCCATTTCCGCCGTCACGAATTCACCCACCTTGTCCGCGCGCGCCGACGAAGAGGCGAGATGCAGCAAGAAAACCGTGACGCAAATGAACTGCTTCATGGGCCAGTGATAATGCGAGACTGGCCGTGGCCAAAAGTAATTTCCGCTCCCTGATGACGGCGGGCCGCTGCGCATCGCAAACTGCGCTCGGGAGCGCGCCTCTGCGAGGCGCAGCAAGCTGAACCGTTCAGGAGATCGCTTTTGGCCATCGCTCTAGCGGGCGTTCGGCTCGGAATGGGCGCAGTTGGAGGCGGGCACGTTCCGATTTTTGCGACGTTGATCCTTTTGATGAAGCACACAACGCCCGGCGCGCCGGCTTCCATCGTGTTGACCTTTTCGGCTATTCTCCTTTGGATTCGCTGAGCATGAACGCAAGAAGAGATGTTTCCCGCCGCGCTTTCCTCCGCGCCACGGGGATGTGGGGAACCTCGATGGTTTTGGCTCCGGCTCTGCACTCGGCGGGCGCGGACAACTTCACGGGCAAAATCATGACCGTGCTCGGTGCCATTGACCCCGGTCAACTCGGCCTAACGCTTTCACACGAGCACGCGATCGTCGATTTTCTGGGTGCGGAGAAAGCTCAAGGGCCGCGGCATGATTCTGAAGACGCCTTCGCCACCGTGCTGCCGCACCTGAAGACGTTTCGTGAGCACGGTGGCCGCGCGCTGGTTGAGTGCACGCCCAACTACATTGGCCGTGATGTCCGGTTGCTCAAGAGATTGGCGGAGGCCAGCCGGCTCCACATCATCACGAATACGGGCTACTACGGCGCGTCCGGGAACAAGTTCCTGCCGAAGCACGCCTTCACGGAATCGGCGGACCAGCTCAGTGCGCGCTGGCTGGCGGAATGGCGTGACGGCATTGATGGCACGGGCGTGCGGCCTGGGTTTTTGAAGCTGGGCGTCGAGAAAGGAAAACTCTCCGAGGTCCACACGAAGCTCATCCGCGCCGCGGCGCGCGTTCACCACGCCAGCGGTCTTCCTATCGCGATTCACACCGGCGACGGTATCGCGGCCCTGGACGAAGTGCGCATTCTGCGCGAGGAAGCCGTGGCGCCGTCCGCGCTCATTTGGGTCCATGCCCAAAACGACCCCGGTCCGACGCACCTCGATATGGCGAAGCTGGGTGCTTGGGTAAGTCTCGACGGCTGCAACGCTAAAAATCGAGACCGCTACACTAAGTTCCTCACCGACTTGAAACGAGAAAAGCTGCTCGGCCGCGTTTTGCTCTCGCACGATCACTACTGGTCGGTGGAAGGCGAGGGCGGGCGCGGTTCCTTGAAACTCCATTCGGGCGGCGCGGCCACGGCGTACGAAAGCATCTTCACCGACCTGCTGCCGCATTTGCGCGCGCATGGATTCAGCGATGATGAAATTCAGCAACTGACGGTCCGCAACCCCGCCGAGGCATTGGCGATTCGTGTCCGAAAGTTGTAGTCGCCAGTAAGCGCGCACCCGCTGCTACTGCACGATGGATTGAATCCTGTAAAACCGCTGGCCGGATACTGGCGAGTCCCGGAGATCAATAAACGTCTGCGTCGAAGCGGTGCCGATGGGAGAAGAATCCATTTCCTCTGTAATGGGACGCACTATGTCCAGGAAATTGGAAGGCCCCGACGATAGCACATCCGCTGATTGAACTCGGTAGCGCGTGCCGCCGACGGATTGCCAAGCTAACGTCACGGAGCGATCGACGTTTACAGCCAGCTTTAAAACACGCAAAACTGATTGGGCATTTCGCGGTGACGTGTTTGCGAGGTATTCTTCTAACGTGGAAAAACCGTCGCCATCCGGATCGCCAAACGGATTGTTGATGTCCCAAAAGTTCTCCCAGATGTCGTCCATGCCATCGTAATCCGCGTCCCACGGATCATGGATATACAGCCAAACGGAAGCTGGTTCGCTGTTGGTCTGTCCATCGTTGGCGACGAACGTAAAATTATCCGGCCCAAAATAGCCATGAGCGGGAGTGTAGGTGAACGAACCGGAATTGGTATTGAGTTGAATCAAACCCTTTGCGGGGTGTGATGTGAGACGAAAAGTGAAGTGGCGGAATCGATATCGACCGCCTGGATCGCGTTCGAGTTGTTTTGGTTCGGCATGATTCCCATGCTTATGCCGAGCGCAACGGGCGCATCATTGACTGGCCAAGTGATGACCGTGACCCCGCCCGTGCCCGCCGCACCAAAAATATCGAAAATACGAAAGCCCACGAGATTGGTGCCTGCGAAATTGGCGAAGGGCTCGAAGACGATTGTGTTCGAACTTGTCAGCGTTGCGAATCCGTTCAATGGCACTCCGATCAACTCGATTGAAAGCGCATCCCCGTCCCCGTCAACGTTGTTGGTGAGCACCGTTAGCAAGACCACGGTGTCTTCCTGGATTGTCACGCTATTGGTGCCCGCCAGCGGCGGATGGTTACCCGCGCGGATCGCAACGGGCGTAGAATTGGAACCGATCCCGAATGAATTACTGCCCGCCACGGTGAAGTAATAAATCACGCCGCCCGCGAAGTTAGTGTCCGCGAATTGCGAATTGGTCGTCGTAACCAGATTACTGTAAGGGCCTGCGACGTTGGTGCTGCGACGCAGCACGTAACTTGTCGCTCCGTCGAACGGCCGCCATGAAAGCAGCGTCTGCTCAGGTTGGGAAATGGCGGTGAGAATCGTGGCCGGGCGCGGAGGACCGGGAGTAAATTCGAATGCTCCCATGTCGGGCAAGGTGATGCCGTCGCCGTTGCCATCCACAGGACGCATCACACCCTCGAAGTCGAAAGGAAGACTGCCATTGGTTGAGCCTGCATCGATGCCGGGCGAACCGGCTAACAGTTGGAAATATCCGTCTTCTGGAAAAAGGAACTGAGGAGGGGCGGAAATGTTTCCGTTGGTGCCGGTTAAATCGGGAAGACCCTCGCCATAAAGCGGGCCTTTCGTGGCATATACATTGTTGAAACGAAGGATGGGCGTGATGTTTGGCAAACCGCGAGCGCCGACCAAAATATTGTTCACGATCTCCACGCTCGTATCGAATCCGGTCGCGGCGATTTGATAGCCGTCCGGCCCGCCATTGCCGACGATTGTGTTGTGCGAAATGTATGGCCCTCGACTTCCGGAAGGAACGGAATAGGCGATGCCGCTGCCCCCATTATTCACGATCACGTTTTGCAAAATCTCCACGTTGCACTCGTTCACCATGTCCATCCCGTTGCCGTGATTATTCCGGATGAGATTGTTGCGAATAATCGGCGAACCTGCCGCAAACATCGAAATGCCGGCGGCTGTGCTCTCTTCCATCACGTTGCCCTCAATAAGCGGGGTCGAAGAGCCACCCAGATACACCGCCCCGCCGCAACCTGCGAACCGATTACCTTGCACCACTGGCGACGCAAAATGCGTTAGCACGCTAACTCCGCAGTTCACGAAATGATTCGAGGCGATGGTCGGCGCGGAAAAAACGACCGTGAAACCACCGTTGCTAATCGTAAATCCACTCACGACGGTTTCGGGCGTCTCTCCGCCGCCCGACGTGATAGTGGCATCTCCATTCGGAGACGCGATGAGGGTGGCAGCTGGGCCAGCTTCGCTTACCAGACGAACCGGCCGACCGCGCAACTGCAATCTTTCAGGATACGTTCCCGGCAATACCAAAACGGTGTCGAATGCGAGCAGCGACGCCGCATCGATGGCAGACTGGATGGTTGGATAATCCGTTGGGACGCGCAAGGTGCGCGGCACCGGCGCCGGTGGCGCAAGTTGCGAGTGGTAACGTATCTCGCCGATCAATGGCGGCCCGAATATTTCGCAGCGTTGCGTGAAGACGAGCCACAGCCTGTCCAGCCCGCCCGCTGCGTTGGTATGCAATTCGAAAATCTCGAACTCTCCAGCGAGCGTATTACAACCTCGTCCATTCCCATCGATGGAGAGGCCCGGGCCGCTGCCATTGAAAGGCCATCGCGTCGCATTGGGATAAAGCCCGATCACAAAGTTTGAACCCTCGGGCGGATCGAATATGAACAAATACCCAAAAGCGCCAATTACCAAACCGCCAGGAGAGCCCTGCGCCGAAAACTCGGCCTCATTGGTAGTCACATGTGTTTGGCCCTGGCCAATGTAGTCTCCAGGGGAACTGACAAACAGCACGAGATTCGCCTGACCGGGGCATGAGAGAGCAGCCGCCAAGCAAAGCGGCAAAGCCCAGATAAATAGGGGAAAACGTCGGGGCGACTTCACTTACTGGGAGACTACACGATCGTAGCGTTCGTCAAAGATCAAAAGCCTACCTAAGGGCGTCGGATGGTCTGACAAACAGGAACCCACTTTCGAGCGGAGCGAAACGAACAACGTAGCATTCCTCATCAGATGACGAGGCATGGCGCTCGCAGAGCGCCGCAGCGGCAAAGA
>DATHKK010000357.1:0-5336 GCA_035489355.1 Candidatus Limnocylindria bacterium | reverse complement strand
CACCGAGATGAGTTTCCCCAACGATCAACACACCGCACAGTTCTACACCTGGTCAGCCGCGACGTATCCGTTCTATCTGGTAGGGCTTTCGCGTGCGTCCAAGTTTCGCTGGGGCGCCACACTCATCGGGCTGGTTTACATGCTGATCTTCGCCGGCATGGCCTGGGCACTGCCGCTTTTCGAAGGACAACCCAAACTCGGCCCCATCAATAATCGCGTCGATCATTTCGTACCGTTGCCGTTCCCGATGCTCCTGGTGGTGCCGGCCTTCGCCATCGATTTGATCCGCAATGCCATTGGACAAGGCCGCGGTTGGCTCCGGGATATTCTCACCGTATTTCTCTGCTCGGTCGCGTTTGTTGCGTTGTTCTCCCTCACGCAATGGCACTTCTCGAAATTTCTCCTGAGTGATCAGGCGCACAACTGGTTCTTCGCCGCCGATCGTCATTGGGGCTACGGCGAAACGCTGGGACCGTGGCGTAACCAATTCTGGAGCGTCACTGACCCGAAAGATCACGCACCCGCCGTCGCGCGCACTTTTGGCATCGCGTTCGTGTGCTGCGTCGTGGCGTCGGGACTTGGACTCACGCTGGGCAACTGGATGGCGAAGGTGCGCCGATGAAGTTTCCTTTGCGGCGCCTGGCCTGCATCGCGTTGCTGGTTTTCGGCGTTCAAATCGCCGACGCCCACATCGGCGATCAAAATGTTTTCTTCGAAGGCAATGCCGGGCCGTATCCCGTGCGCGTCGTGGTCCGCCCGCCCGGCGTGATTCCCGGACTTGCCGAAATTTCCGTGCGCGTCAATACCAACGGCGCGCATCGCGTCACGGTGTTGCCGATGCACTGGAAAACCAGCCGCAAAGGCGCGCCTCCCCCGGACAACGCGAAACCCGTGCGCGGGGAAACCAACCTGTTCAGCGGCGAACTCTGGTTCATGAAAGACGGCGCGCAGAGTGTGGAAGTCGAAGTGAACGGCGACGCTGGCGTCGGCAAAGTGCTCGTGCCGGTGAATGCGGTCGCCACTCGTGTGCTGGGAATGTCGCCCGCCCTCGGCGGCGTTCTCGCGATCATCGGGGTGTTGCTGGTCGCGCTCGCGGTGAGCATCGCGGGCGCGGCGGTGCGCGAAAGTATTTTGCCAGCCGGTGTCGCGGCGTCATCGAAGCGGCGTTGGTTCGCGCGCGGCACTGTCGTCTTGAGCGCCGCCGTCATTACGACCTTGCTCTGGTTCGGCCACAAGTGGTGGAACGTCGAAGCCAATGACTATCGAAATAATCGTTTGTATCACCCGGTCGAAGCCACTGCGCGCGTCCGCATTGAAGCAGGCCAGCCGATCCTGACCGTCGTGCGCAGCATCAGTCCGGCGCGGAACAACGGGCCGCTGGTGCCGGAGCACGGCAAGCTGATGCACCTATTCCTCGTGCGCGTGCCGGGTATGGAAGTGTTTGCGCATCTGCACCCGGTGAAGCGCGATTGGAAAACATTCGAGACGCCGCTGCCCGAACTTCCGGGAGGCAGCTATCGCATTTACGCCGACGTCACTTACGAAACTGGTTTCTCGGATACGCTGACGGCGACGGTGCAATTGCCCGCGCCGGAAATTTCCGCGGGCACGGGAAAGTTGGCGATAGATTCCGATGATGGATGGCGAATCGCCGAACCACTTGGTTCGATTTCCAGCGGACTCAAGCAAACCAATCGTGTGGCGGGCTACGAGATGGAACTGGTCGCCGATGCGCCGCTAATCGAGAACCGCGATACGACGCTCCGAGTGATCGTGCGTGATGGCTTGCGCCGGCCCGCGAGGCTCGAACATTTCATGGGCATGGGCGGGCATCTGATCGTGCGGCGCGAAGACGGCGCGGTGTTCACGCACCTGCACCCGAGCGGATCGTTTTCGATGGCGGCGCAACAGTTGTTCGAGCTGCGAGCCGACGGAAAAGCTCCAATGAAAATCGGCGCCCCCAAGGGCGAGCCAATTTGCAAACTGCCGGTGCTCGATCCGAACGCGAACACCTCGCACGATTTGCTTTCCTTTCCCTACGCGTTTCCGAAGCCCGGCGCCTACCGCCTTTGGGTGCAGGTAAAAATCAACGGCAAAGTGCTGACCGGAGTGTTCGACGTGAAGGTGAGTTCCGCCGGGAACCTCGCTTCGAACTGAACGCGGGCGCGCCATCGGCGAAGGACTGGTTCATCTTACCGGTGAAACGACTTCGTGAAATCGTCGTTCGCGATCTCGACGACTTTCTTTTGCAACTTCGAGCCGGCGATGAGTTCCTGAAGTTTGATTTCAAAGGACGTGCTGTCCATCGGCAAACGGACAGCTTCGTCAATCAGGGAGGAATAGAGAATCACGTTGGCCAGTTCGACAGAACCAAGTCCTTCTTCGCCGGGCGCGATGAGCGGCTCGCCGTCGAGAACGGCATTGACGAAATTCTGCATCAGAATGGCGTGAGCGTTCAGCGCGTTGTCGAAGGGGATTTCGCAGTTCCACGCGTCGGGTTTCGAGAAACCACTCTTCGCCACTTTGCTGAATTCAGCCATGTCCGTTTCGTTGCGCGTGAAGTGCAGTTTGTTGTTTTCCAGCACGAGCTTGCCGCGCGTGCCAACGATTTCGAAACGGTTCGTCCCCGGCGCTTCGCCCGTGCTCGTGATGAACACGCCTTGGATGCCATTGGCCCATTCAAGATATGCGGTGACGTTGTCCTCGACTTCAATGTTGTGAAAACGCCCGAGCTGGCCGAAGCCGCGCACGCGTGACGGCATGCCGACGAGCCATTGCAGCACGTCGAGCTGGTGCAGGCATTGGTTCAGCAGCACGCCGCCGCCTTCGCCCTTCCACGTCGCGCGCCAGCCGCCGCACGCGTAGTAGGCCTCGGTGCGATACCAGTCGGTGATGATCCAATTGATGCGCACGATCGTTCCGAGTTCGCCGGACTCGATCAGCTTTTTGATCTTCGCGTAACGCGGTTCGACACGAAGCTGAAACATCGCGGCGAACACTTGGTTCGGATGTTGTTTCGCCACTGCGATCAGCCGCTCCGCGTCCGCTTTGTGCGCCGAGATCGGCTTCTCCACCATCACGTGCAAACCTGCTTCGAGCGCCGCGATGCCGAGTGTGGTGTGCTGGTAGTGCGGCGTGGCAATGATGACGGCGTCGCATGTCTTGGAGGAAATGAGTTCCTCGGCGCTGCCAAAAATCTTCAGTCCCTTGGTCTTGTAGCTTTCGAGTTTCTGCGGCGACGTGCTGGCGATCGCGACGAGTTCACAGCGCGAAACTTTTCCCTCGAGCAAATAACCGGCGTGATGTTTGCCGATGTTGCCCATCCCGATGATTCCCACGCGAACCTTGTTCATGACGCGCGCACGTTAGCGGATTGAGTAATGAGGGAAAGCGTCGAAACGTGTTTTGGATAGCATCCGCACGCCGGGTGTGAACAAGTGCGTCGCCCCAAAAATCCTTCGCCTCAGCCCAGAATCCTGCTGCCTTGCGTGAGGAAGATGCCCTTGAGATTCATCTCGAGCGCGGCGGCGTTGCTGGCCTTGGCCATCGCTTCTTCCTTGGAGATGCGGCCCGCGTTGTAAAGTTCCAGCACCGCTCCGTTGAAGTCCTGCATCCCATCGTCGTGGCCGGTTTCGATGGCGGCGGCGAGTTTATCGAGGCGATTTTCTTCGAGCATTTTTTTGACGACGGGCGTGTTGAGCAGGATTTCGCATGCGGGCGCCACTTTGCCATCAAGCGTCGGGACCATGCGCTGGCAGACGACGGCGCGCAGTGCTCCAGCGAGTTGCCGGCGCACTTGTTCGCGTTCATCCGCTTTGAAGAAATCCAGAATGCGCCCAATGGACTGCGACGCATTGGTGGTGTGGACGGTCGAGAGCACGAGGTGCCCGGTGTCGGCCGCGCTGATCGCCGCGGCAAAGGTGGTCGCGTCGCGCATCTCCCCGATCATGATAACGTCCGGGTCCTGCCGGAGCGCGGCGCGCAGGCCGGTGTAAAACGATTCGGTGTCGAGGCCGACTTCGCGTTGCTCAATGACCGACTGATTGTCCTCGAACACATATTCGATGGGGTCTTCCATCGTGACGATGTGTCTTCGGAAATTGTTATTGATGTGTTCGATCATCGCCGCCAGCGACGTCGATTTGCCCGAGCCAGTCGTGCCGGCGAGTAGAACAATCCCGCGCGGCGCTTCCGCGATCGTTTTCAGAATCGGGGGCAGTCCCAGCGATTCGAAATCAGGGACCGTCGCCTTGACGTAGCGCATCGAGATCGCGATTTCGCCGCGCTGTTGAAACACGTTGGTGCGGAAGCGTCCGGTGCCCGGCAGCACGTAGGAGAAGTCTGCCTCGCGCGCTTCATCGAAGTGTTTCTTCATGTGGTGCGGGATGATGTGCTGCACCACATTGTCCGCCCATTCGACGGTGGGAAGCGGCGCTTCGATGGCGACCAACTGCCGGCTGATCCGGAGAATCACCGGGCCGCCGACTTTGATGTGAATGTCCGAGGCGTGCGCGTCAACGGCCGCCTTGAGTATCCGCGTAAAAACTTCCATGCGAGGACATTAAACGCGCAGAGAAATCGCCGCGATAGAAGAAAAATCGTTCAGACGCTCCTGCGCCTGCTTCGAGATGCCGGTGAAGACGAGCGAGACGTTGTAGCCGGCGTGCCGGTTGCCTTTGCAGGCGACCACAACACCGGTGCAACTAAACGAACGGGTGCCGGGAAGTTGCAACTCAACCGTCATCTCCGTCCACGTCGCAACTTCGCTGGCGGACTGAAACTCGATCCCGCTCTTGCGAATGCGGAAAGCAGTTGGGTGAAGGTTTAGAACCGTAGCCGAAGATTGAACGGTTAGCGGTTGGAGAAGGTCAGATCTGGTTTTGCTGGCGCTCATGCCGTGGAATCTAGCATTGTTAGTCACTCCGTCAACGAACCGGCCTCAGGAAATTTTCAACTATTCCATCGGGCAAATTACCATTCGATCACTGCGGCTCCCCACGTGAGTCCGGCGCCGAAAACCAAGAGAAGGATCAAGTCGCCGCGCTGAAATTTCCCGGACGACACGGCTTCATCGAGAGCGATCGCGACTGACGCCGCCGAGGTGTTGCCGTACTTGTGCAGGTTCACGAATATTTGATCGGGCTTGGCGCCGAGCCGCTCGCCGACCGCGTCGATGATGCGCCGGTTCGCCTGGTGGGGGATAAGACATTTGATTTGAGTGATATCGATTTCACAGCGGCGCATCGCTTCTTCCGCCGCGGAATACATGGCGTTCACGGCGCTCTTGAAAGTCTCTTTGCCGTCCATGCGCAGGAAATGCATGCCGTCGGCGAGTG
>DATHKK010000356.1:0-3268 GCA_035489355.1 Candidatus Limnocylindria bacterium | reverse complement strand
GTGCATCTCCATGTGACTGAAGCTGACTTCGATCACGATCTCGCGCCCGTCCTTGCGGCGTCCGACCGTCTCCACGACGCGCGCGATGTTTGCCTTCTCGCCCGTGCGCAAATAATGCTCGATGCCGCGCGCTTCATTACTGCGCAATTCTTCCGGCAAAAGCGTCCGCAATGGCTCACCAATGATTTCCTCTGGCTTGCAGCCAAACACCGTTTCCACAGCCGGATTCACGAAGTGAATTCTGCTTTCCGCGTCCATCAGCAACACGGCGTCCGGTGAAGATTCCCAGAGCAGGCGATAGCGCAATTCACTCTCCAGCAATTTCTCGCGCGCCTCGCGCCGCTCGCGCCGGTTCGCCGCCTCGCGCAACTCACGCTCGATGGCCGGCGCGAGGCGATTGAGATTCCCCTTCATCAGGTAGTCGTGCGCGCCCGCCTTCATGGCCGCGACCGCCGTAGCTTCGCCGATGCCGCCGGAAATGATGATGAACGGAAGGTCGAGTTCGCTTTCCTGGACAATCTTAAGCGCCTCGGGCGCACTGAAACTGGGCAGGTTGTAATCCGAGAGGATGATGTCCCAACGTTTCTCGCGCAGCGCCTTCTGAAGTGGTTCCGCCATCTCAACGCGCTCGGCCACGACCTCGTAGCCGCTTTTGCGGACGAGGCTCGTGATCATCTGAGCGTCGAACTCTGAATCTTCGACGATCAATACACGGAGCACTGGCTTCATAGCACGCGAAACGGGATGAAGTTAAAGGAAGCGCGCGGGGGTTAACAAATGAAAAGGTGGGAAGGCGGACACACGATTCAGACAAAGCAAACGAATCTTAGTTTCCTTTGTTCGATATTTTTGGCAGGCTGGGTTCACCGTTGCACCCGTTCACATGGCACTGAAGCTTCAAAACAGAAAGTGGTATCCGAAAGTTTTCCTCCTCGGATGTTTCGTTGTCGCGCTTGTTTGGTCTTTTTCTCGGATCGGCAACGTCCTGAGTTGTTACTTTCCGGCATTGGAATTGTTGCGGGTCTTGCATACTTCCTGTACCGGCAGCACCTCGACGAGACAAAGCTTTTCAAGGAACTGTTTATTGAATTCAACCATCGCTACGAGGAGATGCACGATGCCGTCAGTCAAATCCTGTGCGGCCCTACCGACGGAGAGCTTTCCGAGGAAGAACGACAGGTAGCTTTCAAATATTTTAACCTCTGCGCCGAGGAATATCTTTTTTACACGACCGGATACGTCGATCGACGTGTCTGGCAAACGTGGTGCAGAGCCATGCAGTTATTTCTCGAGCACCCTCGCGTTTACCCTCTCTGGGAAAAAGAGAAGCGAAATGACTACTACTATGAATTTAATGGAAAATGCTAAACCAACCGTGCCCTCTGACCAAATAATTATGAGACGGTTCCTCACGGCTTTTTTGCTTCTCATCTGTGGTCTTACAGGCTGCACTACTCATTATTCTTCCGCTGATGTCGCTCAAGGCGGGCAGCGCACGATATACAGTTTATCTGAGGCGCAGACTCTCGGTTTTATTGCCGCAACGATGACATCGTCATTCCCGGGTCGTGAGATTAAGCCTCTGAATGGCCCTTTCAAAGGATACGAAGTTTATTCCCGCATCGCCTTGGATACATGGACAACGACTGTCAGCGTCATTCCCGTGTCCGGGTTGACACTCGATGGTAAGCGAGTCGACGGCTACCGCTTTGATGTCTCGGGTGGAGGTTCTCAAATGGTTTCTGGCCGCCGGAAAAGCGATAAGTTCAAGAACCGCCTCTTTGAAGAGCTTGCTCAGTCGGGCACCGGAGTATCAGTTACCTCAATCACGCCGAGGCTTTAGACGTTCTCGTCGGGACGCGTAGCGGATGGGCGAATGGTCCTTCGCGGTGTCCGCTTCGCACGAAACTCCCGAAACAAAAAAGCCGCCGAAGTTTCCTCCGGCGGCATCCAGTTTCCTCCAGACCCAAAAACTTAGTAGGCGGCCTGAGCGCCTTTGATGTTGCGCTTGGGCATCCACGGCATGAGCGCGCGGAGCTTGGCCCCGGTCTTCTCAATGCCGTGCTGTTCGTCCTTCTTGAGCAGCGCGTTGTACTTCTTGTAGCCGCCCTGGTATTCCTTCACCCACTCTTTGGCGAACTTGCCGCTCTGAATGTCCTTGAGCGCCTGCTTCATCCGCTTCTTCACGCTCGCGTCGATGATCTTCGGACCCACGCTCACGTCGCCCCACTTCGCCGTCTCGGAAATGGAGAAGCGCATGCCCGCGATGCCTTTCTCGTTCATCAAATCCACGATGAGCTTCAACTCGTGCAGGCACTCGAAGTAAGCCATCTCCGGCGAGTAACCGGCCTCGACGAGCACTTCGAACCCAGCCTGCACCAACGCGGTCGTGCCGCCGCACAGCACGGTCTGTTCGCCGAACAAATCCGTTTCAGTTTCTTCCTTGAAGCTGGTTTCGAGCACGCCGGCGCGGGCGCCGCCAATGCCCTTGGCCCACGCGAGCGCAATCTTCTTCGCGTCCTTGTCGGGGTTTTGATACACGGCGATCAGCGCGGGCACGCCTTTGCCCTCGGTGAACTGGCGGCGCACGATGTGACCCGGCCCTTTCGGCGCGACGAGAATTACGTTCACGTTCTTCGGCGGCACGATCGTTTTGAAATGTATCGCGAAGCCGTGCGAGAAGAGCAGCGTCTTGCCCTTGGTGAGGTTCGGCAGAATGTCCTTCTCGAAGCACGCGGGCTGCTTGGTGTCCGGCAGCGCGACGAAAATCACATCGGCGCGGCGCACGGCCTCGGCGGTCGGGACGACTTCGAAGCCTTTCTCCTTCGCCACGGGAATCGACTTCGAGCCTTCGTACAGGCCGATGATGACGTTCATCCCGCTCTCTTTGAGATTGAGCGCGTGGGCGTGGCCTTGCGAGCCGAAGCCGAGCACGGCGAGGGTTTTGTTTTTCAACACGCTGAGATCAGCGTCTTTGTCAGTATAGACTTTTGCCATAAATGGTTTGTTTTGAATTAGGAACTCAGGAAATCAGGAATCAAAGACTATGCGCCGCTCCTGCTCCAATTTACTTCCGCGCCAGCGCCACCTTGCCCGTGCGCGTGAGTTCAGTGATGCCGAAGGTGCTCATCAGGCTGAGAAACTTCTCCACCTTGCTTTCGTTGCCGGTGATCTCCACGGTCAGGCTCTTGGGCTGCACGTCCACGATCTTCGCGCGGAAGATGTCGGTGATTTGCATAACTTCGGCGCGCGACTTT
This sequence comes from Candidatus Limnocylindria bacterium, assembly GCA_035489355.1. Classification (GTDB taxonomy): domain Bacteria; phylum Verrucomicrobiota; class Verrucomicrobiia; order Limisphaerales; family SIBH01; genus JANNGC01. The sequence goes on along the minus strand of DATHKK010000356.1, from coordinate 11 downwards.
GAATCCACACC
>DATHKK010000355.1:0-7422 GCA_035489355.1 Candidatus Limnocylindria bacterium | reverse complement strand
CGAAAAAATTCTTGTCGCCAATCGCGGAGAAATCGCAGTGCGGATTATTCGTGCCTGCAAAGAGCTGAACATCCGTACGGTCGCGGTTTATTCCGAAGCCGACGCCAACTCGATGCATGTGCAACTGGCGGACGAGGCGATTTGCATTGGCAAAAGTCCCAGCAGCGAGAGCTACCTGCGCATCGACCGCATCATCAGCGCCGCTGAGATTGCGGACGTGGACGCCATTCATCCTGGCTACGGCTTTCTTTCCGAGAACGCGCACTTCGCCGACGTGTGCGAGAACTGCAACATTCGCTTCATCGGTCCGAGTTCACGGGCCATGAACGCGCTGGAAGACAAAGCGGTCAGCCGGTCGCTTGCGAAAAAGGCCGGTGTTCCGACGCCGCCCGGCTCCGAAAGCACTGTGGAGAAGGAGCAGGAGGCACTCACCACCGCCAAGCGCATCGGGTACCCGGTGATGATCAAGGCGGTCGCGGGCGGCGGAGGCCGTGGAATGCGCGTGGCGCACAACGACATTTCATTGGTGAAGGGCTATCACACGGCGCGCAGCGAAGCGGAAAAAGCATTTGGGAACTCGGGCGTTTACATCGAGAAATTCATCGAAAACCCGCATCATATCGAGTTCCAGATTCTCGGCGACTCGCGTGGAAACATCATTCACCTCAACGAGCGCGACTGCTCGATTCAGCGCCGCAACCAGAAGGTGGTGGAAGAAAGTCCGTCACCTTTGCTGGAGCATAAGCACAAGGGTCTGCGCAAGACGATGGGCAAGGCTGCGGTGAAAATCGCCGAGATGGCGCACTATACCAATGCCGGCACCGTGGAGTTCCTTGTGGATGACCACGGGAATTTCTACTTCCTCGAAGTCAACAAGCGCATTCAGGTCGAGCATCCGATTACCGAAGAGGTCACCGGCATCGACCTCGTCAAGCAACAGATCATGATCGCGATGGGCGAGCCGCTGCGCATTTCGCAAAGCGATGTGCACATTCGGGGCCACGCCATCGAGTGCCGAATCAACGCGGAAGATCCGTTCGATGACTTCCGCCCGTCGCCGGGGCGCATTGAAATGTATTATTCGCCGGGTGGCCGCGGGGTGCGCGTCGATTCACACGCCTACGCTGGTTATTCCATTCCGCCGCATTACGACTCGATGATCGGGAAGCTGATCACGTTCGGCAAAGATCGGCGCGAAGCCATGGACAAGATGAGCCGGGCGCTCAGCGAATACATGATTACGGGAGTGAAGACGACGATCCCGTTCGAGATGGCGATTCTTCAGGACCCCAATTTCCGCCGGGGCGTTTACTCCACGAACTTCATCGAGCAACTGCTGGGTGGCGCGCGCCGTGAGTTGATCGAAGAGAAGGCGTGAGCACGCAGCCCGTGCCGCGCGTCCGATGAAATCGTTCGGCGAATCCAAACTCTACACGTTCGTCGATACCGCTTATTTAAGGGGCCGCGATCCGGTCGGCCTGGCGCGTCAACTCTGCGTGGGCGGCTCCGACATCATTCAACTTCGCGCGAAGAAAAAATCCGCCCATGAAATCAAAGGGCTCGCGCACGCCATTCTACAGATTACCCGCTCTGCTGGCGTGCCGTTGGTGATCAATGACTACGCGGACATCGCGGCGGAAGTGGGCGCTGAATGCGTTCACCTTGGCCAGGAAGATTTTTTCGACGCTGGCCTTAGTCACCGTGTCCAACTCTCGACTCTCAATTCTCAACTTGGCTTGAGCAGCCACGCACCAGAGCAGGCGCGACGCGCCGTGGAGGCGGGGGCTGATTATATCGCTGTGGGACCCGTATTCGCGACTGGCACCAAGCCGGGCCGCGCGCCTGTCACGCTCGATTACGTGCGCTGGGCAGCGGCCAATGTCCGGCTACCGTGGTTTGCGATTGGCGGGATTACTTTGGAGAACATCGATGACGTGCTGGCGGCGGGCGCGCGCCGCGTCTGCGTCGTCTCCGCAATCCTGAACGCGCCCGATGTCGCCGAAGCGTGCCGCGAGTTCAAGCGGCGGCTGACTTGAAGCTCGTGCAACACGCTGGTTCTTTTTTGAATGGCCTCTCGCGGCGTCATGTCGGATAACGAACGAAGATGTTCCTCGGTTGGCGCCAACTGTTCCTTGCCTTCGCCGCGTTGCTGTTCCTGAGCGCGGCGGCAATTCCCGTCCTCGCGGCCGACGCCGAGACGCGCGCTTTCAACCAGGCCCAGAAGCAGTACGACGATGGTTTCTACGCGCTCGCGGAGAAGTCTCTCGCGGAATTCGTTTCGAAGTATTCAGCATCACCGCGCGTTGCGCAGGCGGTCTTGCTCGAAGCAAAGGCGGCCCTTGCGCAGAAAGACTTCCAGGCAGCCCTTGCGTTGCTCACCACCAACGTGGCGAACGCCGCCGGTATCGCCGATCAATTTCAACTCGCGATCGCGCGCAGTTACTTTACGAACGGAAACCTCGAGGCGGCGGCGCAGAATTATGCCCACCTCATCGCCATTTACACCAACTCGTCGCTGCGCCTTCCCGCGACCATCGAGGAAGCCGTGGCCCGCACGAAGCTGAAGCAATGGCCGCGCATCATCAGCTTGCTGCAAGATCCGTCCGGTGTCTTTCAAAAGGCCATCGCGAGCGCGCCGGACAGTGATGCCGCGGTCGAGGGCCGTCTGTTGCTCGCCGAGGCGTTGATCGAGCAGCGCCGTTTCGCGGACGCCGAGAAAACAGTAGACTCGATTCCAGAGAACGCGGTCCTGGGTAAATCCAAATGGCGTCGCGAACACCTGCGGGCGAAGGCCCAATTCGCCGCGCAAAAGCTGGAGACCGCCCTGTCCACCGCGTCAAATCTCGTCGGCATCGCGGTCACGGCCCGTCAGCCCGCGCTCGAAGCGGCAGGGATTGCTCTTCAAGGCGAGATTCTGGAAGCACTGAATCAACCAGAGGCGGCCATTGCCGCCTACGAACTGAATCAGCGCCCGGAGATTCCGCCCGATCGCGCGCGCGAAGCGCTTTTCAAAATCGTCGAGTTGAAAGTAGAGCAAGGGCAGCTCACCAATGCGCTGGCGCGACTGCAAAGTTTCGTCATCGGACATCCAAGCGAAAACGGTTCGGACATCGCGTTGCTCTCTCTCGCGGAACTGCGGCTCAAGCAATATCAATTCACGACCGGAGGCACGAATGGACTGGTCCCGGCCACTGCCGATCTTCTTTTTCAGACGATCGCCGACTGCGAGCGGGTGCCGACGAACAGCCCGTTTGCCAGCAAAGCGCAGTTTGTGCGCGCCTGGGCTTTGCTCGCGCAAGGCAAGGCGACGGAGAGCCTGCTCGCGTTTCGAAATGCCGCGGACACTTTAACCTGGTCCGAACCGCAGGCCGTGGCGCGTTTCAAGGCCGCTGATCTCGCCTTTCAATCGGATCAATTCACCAACGCGCTGCGCGACTATCGCCGAGTGCTGAGTGAGTATGAATCCTTGCCGCGCGTGCAATCCGAACTCGTGCCCCGCGCGCGCTACCAGATGTTGCAGGCGAGCATTGCCGCACGTGATGTCGCCTCTGCCGAGGAGGTCGTGCGGGCCATTCTGCGCGAGTATCCGGTCAACGATTATGCGGAGCGCAGCCTATTGCTCTTCGGTCAGGCGCTGGACGAGTTGGGCAGCCCCGGCGCGGCGCGCAACGTGTTTTCGAATTTCACCGTCCGGTTTCCCATGTCACTGCTCCGCCCGGAAGTGGAACTGGCCGCGGCGCGGAGTTACGAACGGGAGCATGACTGGTCGAGCGCTGTTTCCAAATACGACGCGTGGGTGACGGTGTTTCCCACCAACGAGAATTTGCCCAGCGCTGAATTTCGTCGCGCCATGGCGAATTTTCACGCGGGCCGGGACACGAATGCGCTCACGCTGTTCACGAATTTTGTGGTGCGTTTTCCCACCAACCCTTTCGCGGAGCGCGCCCAGGAAAAGGTCGGAGATTTTTATTTCGAGCGGGAAGAATTCGAGATGGCGGAACGTAATTATCAGCTCGTTTATCAGGACCGCCCGACGACGCCAGTAAGCTGGCGCGCGAAATTGAAGGCTGGCCGCGCCGCGTTGCTGAGACCGAGTTTCGCCAACGCCACGAACTACTTCGCCAATCTCATCAACGCCGAGCACTGTCCGACGTCCATCGTGGTGCAGGCTTACTTCGCCTACGGCGAGGCCTATCTCCAGCGTCCGATCACGAACGTGCAAGAGAACTTCAAGGAGGCGCTGAAAATCTATCGCCAGGTGCCGCAATTTTTCGGCGACGACCCGCTGGTGCCGCGCGCCTGGGGGCAAATGGCCATTTGCCACTTCCAACTCGAAGAGTACGACAAGGCCCGCGAGCTTTATGAAAAGATCATGGCCGAGCCGGCGGCGGATCTTTCGTCGCGGCAACAGGCGCAGGTCGGCATCGGCCATGTGCAGCGCGCGCAAGCCCGATTGGCGCGGGCCGCCGGTTCCACCGTGGAAGCCGCGGCGCTGACCGATGCCGCGTTGAAAAATTATCTCGATGTCTTCTACGCCGAACCCGCGGGTGAAGCACCGGATCCGTTTTGGGTCAGAGAGGCGGCGCTGAGGGCGGCCGAAATTTCTGAATCGCAGCGCAACTGGGAACGCGCCCTCGCGATTTATGTCCGCCTGAGTGAAAAGATTCCCGTGTTGCACGACGCGCTGGCGCGAAAAACGGCTTTGGCCCGCGAGCGTTTGCAGAAGCAATAGCCGTTCAGCCGGCGTTGCCGCTAAAGCCTGGAAACAATTCGGAAGCCCTATTTCGCCGGAATTGATTCCAGTTCTTCGCGCTTTTCGGCGGGAGCTTTTTCTTTGAAACTCAGCCGTGGGACAAGGCCAAACAGCTTCTGCAGTTTCACAAACTGGAAAAAGGACCAGAGCCGCCACCGAATTCTCCAGCCGCCTTCGATTTCTCCGGCGAGCAATGCCGTCACCGCTGCGGGCATGCTCAGCTTGTCGCGCGGCTCCATGAAAAGTTCCATGAAAGGCGTGGTGTAATAGCCTCGCACCATGCGCCAATAAAAAGTCATCGAACGATAAACGCGGTGTTCGTAGGCGCGGAAGCGTTTCACGCCATCGTCGCCCGCGGCGAGCGATGCGCCGACGTATTCCGCCGCGAGTTTCCCGGAATACATCGCGAGATAAACGCCCGCTGAGAAAATGGGGTCCATGAAACCGGCGGCGTCCCCCACGCGCAACAAACGGCGATCAACCAGCCGCTTGTTGTGATAGGAGAAGTCGCCCGTCGTCTGAATGGCATTTAGCAGTCGCGCGTCCCCCATGCGATCGCGCATCACTGTGCTGGACTCGACGATGCCGTTGAAAACTTCTTCGGGTGATTTCCGCGCACGGGCAAATTCCTCGGCATCCATGACACAGCCCACCGAAACCTTTTCCTCACTCAGCGGGATGAGCCAAAACCATTTGTTCTCCAGCCGCACGATGACGGTGTCACCTTTGGCCTCGCCGTCGTCGAGTTTGACGCCAGAGAAGTGGCCGAAGAGCGCGAGCTTCTTCAAGTCCGGATGGATGACGCGCAGCTTCTGGAGATTGCCGGTCACGTTGCCGCGACCGCTGGCATCGATCAGGAAGCGCGCACGAAAGATCTGTTTCTCACCGTCCGGCCCAGTCGCATCGACGGTCACGCCATCATCATTCAGCGAAAAATTCGTGACACTGTAACTCTCGCGCACCTCCGCGCCGCTCTCCGCCGCGTGCTTCAACAGAAGATGATCGAAGTAAGCACGCTCGACCTGGAATGCCGCCGGCTCGCGCGTGAATTTGCCACGCCGAAAAACCAGCTTGAGACACTTCGTGCCATTCCCGATGTGGAACTGCGCGCCCCATTTCCGCAACAAGCCCGCCGCTTCCAGCTTCGGTAGCACGCCCATTTCCTCGAAGATGATTCGGTTGTAGGGCAGCAGCGACTCGCCGATGTGAAAGCGCGGAAATTTTTCCTTCTCGAGCACGAGCACGCGCTGGCCCGCCCGCGCGAGAAAGGTCGATGCGGAACTGCCGCCCGGCCCGCCGCCAATCACGATCGCATCGTAAACTGTTTCTGACACAGGCGAATGAAACGCCAAAAGGCGGGCCCGCTCAAGCGGGAGTTAACAGCCACATCGATTCGCTCAGCGCAACGGCGCCACGCTGACTTCGCGGAAGCGCACGTGGGCCTCGCCGCCGTGGTTCTGCAAGCCGATGTAGCCGGAGTTGGGACGCGGCCCGCGATCCGGTTCGTAATCCTTCGTCTTCGGCGGCACCGGATCGCCTTCGTTGAAATCGGTCACCAGCGTGCCGTTCACGGTCACGCGCGTGTGCGTCCCTTCAAGCGTGATGACCATCGTGTTCCACTCATTCACGCGCGCGTTCACGATGTTCTTCGCCGGACTGACGCTGTAAAGGCAACCCGTGCGGTGCCACGCATCGCCGTGATTTTCGATCTGCACTTCGTAACCATTGTGGACACCGTCCCACGGAGTTTTCGGCGGTTCGGGAATGCGAATGAACACGCCCGCATTGTCGTCCGCCATGGTCGGTTTGAACACGACGCGAATACGGCAGTTGCCCAGCTTCTCCTGGGTGTACCACAGCAGGCCCATGCCGCCGTAGGTCACAAGCTCGCCGTCCTCCAGTTTCAATTCGCCCGGGCCAACCATCTGCCAGCCTTCCGTGGAGCGCCCGTCGAAGATAGGCCGCCAGCCCCTCTGCATCACGCGTTCACGGTTCGCGTGGCAGGAATTCAGCGCGAGTGTCGCCAGGCAAAGGAAAGCCCAGGTCGTGAATCGTAAGAATGCTTTTGCCTTCATGGTTTGCGCGCAACCTAACCAGCTTACCGCCAATGTGAAAACTTTTTTGACGTGGCTCAAAATTACTCGTAGCGCAGCGCGTCGATGGGATCGAGCCGCGCCGCTTTCAACGCAGGAAAAAAGCCGAACACGATTCCGATGATGGCGCTGACGGTGAAGGCGAGCAGGACGGACGTTTGAGAAATCAGCGTGGGGAAGCCGGCAAACTTAGTCAGCAGCGGCGCCAGCCAATAGCCCGTCGCGATGCCAAGCGCACCGCCGGTGATGCTCAACAGGACGGCCTCGGTGAGAAATTGCCGCAGCACGTCGCGTCCGCGCGCGCCCACCGCCAGGCGAATTCCAATCTCCCGCGTTCTTTCCGTCACGCTCACGAGCATGATGTTCATGATGCCGATGCCGCCGACGACGAGCGAGATGCCCGCGAAGAAACCGATCAGGATCGTCATGATGCGATTGTTGGCGTTGAAGAAATCGGAAGTCTCCTGCTGGGTGCGCACCATGAAGTCATCGTCCTTGTCCGCCGTGATTTGATGGCGCTGACGGAGAAGCTCGGTGATCTGCTGTTGCACATCCGGGATGGCTTCCGGTGACTCG
>DATHKK010000354.1:0-2025 GCA_035489355.1 Candidatus Limnocylindria bacterium | reverse complement strand
CGCATCCGCCGCCGCTTCCACCCGCGGCAATTCAACAATGGTGGCGTCGAGCGTTTCATCCCATTCCGATTCAGGGAAACGCGTCGTGTGCCGTTTCTGTTGCAGGAAGTCGCGATAGAGCGTGGTGAACAGCCAGGTTTTGGTCTTCGCCTTATCGCGCAAGACGCCAGATTTTTCGCCAAAGCGCTCGAAGACTCGCTGCGTGAGGTCAGAAGCGTCTGCCTCGCTCCGGCTCAGGCCGAGGGCGAACCGGTACAGAGGTTCGTAGTATGCGCTCACGGCTTCTTCAAAAGCTTTCTCATCAGGCGGCATACGGTAGTGCGGCAGACCCGGTTTAATTCCCCTTCTAACCTGCTTGCATCGTACCTTCCTAAAACACGCCGTCAATCACTGCAAAATTCCGGCGGGCTGCGAATGGACCGGACTCATGGATTCTCCCGAGAGCGCCAGTGCGCCCATTGCGAGCGCTGCTTTCAGGTCCACGCCATCGAGGCCATTTGTTCAGACTCGTTAAACCCAACAAATCCGAGCGGTCCCGATTGCGGCTCATCCGCGAGCCTGCCGCTGATAAGATGCGCGGGGGTCGTGGGTTATTCCCGGCGTTGAGGGGAAATTAGTAAACAGTGAAACAGTAATCATTGAATTAGTCCGAAGACGCAGACTGTTTCACTGTTTCACTGTCTTACTGATTGCTGATTCACTGCTCACTTTCCACACGCCGGCTTTGGACTTTGAACCTCGAACTCTGTAGCGTCCCGCCGTGCCCAGTCTTCTCCAGAGAATCGAAACCAACGCGGAAGCGCGTCTGTTGCTGCCCCCCGGCCGCAAGCCCACGGACGAGCTGACGCGTTACCGCAACTTCCTGAAGGTGGAATCTCATCGCCTTCGCATTCTGCATCGCGCCGGTGGCAGCGGACGTGAAGTGTGCCGCGCGCGCGCCGCGATCCTGGATTTGCTGTTGCTCTATATTTTGCAGGCGGTCCGTGAAGGCTCGCCGGAACTCGCGGAGAAAAATCTTCCACCCATCGCGCTCGTCGCCATCGGCGGCTATGGGCGAGGCGAGCTGAATCCCTACAGCGACATCGACTTTATGTTTCTGCACCACGGCGAAATGGTGTCCGGCGGAAAACCCAAGGCCGCGATGAGCACCATCGTGGACGGCTTGCTTTACCCGCTCTGGGACATTGGGCTGAAGGTGGGCCATTCTGTGCGCAGCGTCGCGGACTGCATTCACATCGCGAACACGGACATGCAGTCGAAGACGTCGCTCATCGAAGCGCGCTTCATCACCGGCAATACGGAGCTGTTCAAAATTTTTCAACGACAGCTCGTGGACAAGTGCGTGGACGGGTTCGCCGACGAATACATCGACCTGCGCGTGAAGGACCAGGCCGCCCGCCACCAGAAGTTTGGCAACTCGGCGACGATGCAGGAGCCGAACATCAAGAATGGCCGCGGTGGATTACGCGATTATCAGAACCTGCTCTGGATGGCATTCTTCAAATATCGCACGCGCACGCCCGAGGAACTAGCCAAGCACGATCTGATCAGCCACATCGAGGCCCGGCAACTGGAGGCGGCTTACGATTTCCTCCTGCGCGTCCGCAACGAGCTGCACTATCATTCGGGCCGCGCGGTGGATGTGCTTTCCAAGAGCGTGCAGCCGGCCGTGGCGAATAATCTCGGATACAAGGACCACTCGCCCAGCAAGCGCCTGGAAGAATTCATGGGCGACTTCTACTCGCACACTCGAAACATTTTTCTGATCACGCGCACGGTGGAACAGCGGCTGGCTCTCCTGCCCAAGCCCAAGTTTCTCCCCGGCTTTCGGAGCATGCTGCCCTTCGGCAAATCGAAGGACCAGATCGTAGATGGGTTCAAGCTGGGCGCCGGCGATATTCGCGCCGCGACTCCTCGTGTGTTTCGCGACAAGCCCGAGCGGCTCATGCGCGTGTTTCTCTATGCGCAGCAACGCGGGTTGAAGCTGCAAGCCGATCTCGCGCAACTCATCCGCAAGGAACTGCC
>DATHKK010000353.1:0-6587 GCA_035489355.1 Candidatus Limnocylindria bacterium | reverse complement strand
TTCTTAATTTTTCTGGCGTAGGTGGAGCCTTCAGAGGGTTGCGGAACGGGAATGATCTTTCCGGCGGCAAAATTGGGAATCGTTCGCGTCAGCAACGCACCGCCCATTTGCGCCAGCCGATCGTGCAACGTCTGAGCGTCGTCTTCTGCGATGATGGGCGTGCGTTCCTCGCTTACAATCGCGCCGGTGTCGAGACCAGCGTCCATTTTCATAATCGTCACGCCCGTTTCCGTGTCGCCGTTCAGGATGGCCCATTGAATCGGCGCGGCGCCGCGATATTTCGGCAGCAGCGAGGTATGAACGTTGAGGCAGCCCAGGCGCGGCACATCCAGCAAGGCCTGCGGCAGAATCTGTCCATAGGCGGCGACGACGATGAGTTCCGGCGCCAGCTCACGAACCTGCGCAACGAACGCTTCATCGCGTGCGCGTTCCGGCTGGAGGATCGGCAAGTTGTTTTTCAGCGCCAACTGCTTCACGGCCGAGGGTTGAAGCTTGAGGTCGCGCCCTTTGGGTTGATCCGGTTGCGTGACGACGGCGATGATTTTGAACTGTTCGTCGGTCAGCAATGCCTCCAGCACCGTCGCGGCCAGCGGCGGAGTGCCCATGAAAATCAGGCGCAATGGAGCCATAACGTCAAGGTGCGATGCTTCACGGGATCGCGCGCCATCCCGGATCTCGCAATCGTAATCATAATCCTGTTCTTAATCTTTCCGGGCCATTCCAGAGTAAGAGTGGGATTTCGATTGAGAATCTGCGTGCGGCGCGGCGAGAACACCGCGCTCGGCCACTCACTCACTCATTCACTTGGAGTTGTGCGATCTTGTCCAGGACGAGGCGCAAAACAGTGATTGGTTTTTGGGTGGCGTCGATGTGATGGACAATCTTCGGCCCGTAAAAATCCAGCACCGGCCTCGTTTCACGTTCGTACGTTTCCAATCGCTGCTTGATGATATCGAGGTTCGCGTCATCCAGCCGATTTTCGCGCAGCGCCCGCCGCTGCAAACGCTCGACCATTTTTCGCATGTCGGGACAGGTCAGGTGAAACACGGCGCGCACGTCGAGCGTCTCGCGAAGGATTTCCGCCTGGCGCACGTTGCGCGGAATTCCGTCGAGCACCAGGATGTCATTTGCTGGATCGAAAGTGTGATTGATCGTGCTGGCCTCGATGTTGCGCCGCCACAAATCGATCGTCGGCTCATCAGGAACCAACTCGCCCTTGCTCGAATATTCGATGAACAATTTGCCCAACGGGTCCGTGATGCGCAGGTTGCGGAACGCGTCGCCGCACGCGAAATGGAACAGGCCCGGAATCGTGCCAAGGATCTTTCCTTGCGTCCCTTTGCCGGAACCCGGCGCGCCAAACAAAAGAGCCGTGCGGTATTTCATTGGGTGTTATCTGGCGTGCAAAAACATCGGGCTGATTAAGCCGGACAAAGCAGTTCAAACCGCAGGACGACGGTGGACGACGATGAAGAGGGACGACGGTGGACTTCCGTGCTCGCTGATTCAGACTTTTCACTTCTATCGTCGTTCATAGCCGTCGATCTGCGGTTCAATTGACTCGTTACGGCTAAGTGTCCTTGTGCTTCACCGTCACTTCGTAGATTTCGCTGAAAGGAATCATCACGTCTTCGGTCGCCGTGCCTTTCCTGATCTGCAGGAGCAACTCGTTCGGCTCGATCTTGCTCAGGCGCTGGCCCGTATATTCCCCACGCGCGGACTTGATGTGAATGACTTTGTCGCGCTCGGCTTCACCGGGGACCATTTTCAGAAAACCGGCAAATTTCGTTTCGAAGAAGCGGCGATTGAAAGTGAATTGCCCGCGCGGATAAACGACCGGCTGTGGCACGGCGGGCTGTTCGGACTGCTCGACGACGGGCGCGGGCGCTTCTTCCATCACGATGGGCGTGTCCTCGGACGGCGGCGCTTCATAGACAAGCTCTTCCATTTTTTGCCGGCGTGTGGGCATCGCGAGAAAAATCGCCGGGCCGACGATCGGGAGGAACGCCGAGACGGCTGCGACCATCGCCGCTGGCCGTTGCCGGTAAATCCCGATTTCCCATCCCGCATAAACATTCGCCGCAAATACCAACAGTAGTACGACCAGCATCACGGGCGAGGCGAACAAGCTGCCGCTTTGCGGACGATCCAGCCGCGGCGGTTGGACGAGCGTGAGTTTCCTGGGCGTGTTCGCGGTGCGTTCGCGCACGGGCGGGTCGAGGAAAATGGCCGCGTACGGCGCCGCCTGGCGATTGCCCATGAGCTGTTGCAAAGCTTCCTGCGAGAGCCGCGCCCAGGGCACGTTGGTGTAGTTCGGAGTTTCGCCGCCGCCTTCGAGCGCCACTTGAATGTGCTGATCTTTGAAAGCAACCAGACGGCCCGAGACCGCGCCCCCGTCCGTGAGCTTGAGTATCTGTGCGGTTTGCGCGCACACCGTCCACGCGGCCAGACACATCCAGCACAGTGCAAGTCTGAAGAACATCGCGGCTTGGATAACAAAGCACTTGGGGCAACGAAAGCAAAAATGCCGGGACTCGCGCGAGCTTCCGTTGAAAGTCAGAAGGATGGATTCTTCTGAGTTCGAAAACGTCCCAGTTCATCAGCGAGTTCTTCCACGATCCAATTCTCGCGCCGCTCGCTCAGCCGGTCCGCCGCCGCTCCATGCTCGAACACAGCGAAGCGCAGAGCACCACACGGATCGTCTTGGAGCTTCGGTTGCGCCAGCCAGCCCGCGATGTAACCAGCCAGCAAATCGCCGCTGCCGCCTTGCGCCAAACCGGAGTTGCCCGAGCTGTTGATAAATAGATCGCCCTCGGCTTTTCCAATGAGAGTGTGCTGCCCCTTCAACACCACCCAGCAGTTTCCAAACTGTTTCGACAACGCGCGCAGAGCGGCGGGGCGATCCGCTTGCACGTCCAGTGCGGAACAGCCGAGCGAGCGCGCCGCTTCGCCGGGATGCGGCGTGATCACACGCGGCCCCGGCAGCGGAGCGTTTTCGCGCGGCAACCATTCAAGCGCGCTCGCATCGACAACCATGGGAGCGGTTGACGTTTGCCAGAGCGTGCGCGCGGTTTTGGGAACGCGTGCAGGAAGACTTTCCGCCGCCAGTCCGGGGCCGCAGAGCACAGCGGTGAACTTTGAAAAATCCAAATCCTCTTTCCATGGATGAACCATCACAGCTTGGAGTTGAGCGGCAACCGGCATGTAAATGTCTGGCTGGGTGAAGAGCGAAACGAGTCCCGGACATGCGCGTTGCGCGCCGCGGGACGCCAGCACCGAAGCGCCATGATACCCAAGACTTCCCGCGACAATCGCCACATGGCCAAAGGTGCCTTTATGCCCATCAACCGGCCGTTCTGGCGGGTAGCCGCGAAAATCTTCGGGCAACGTCCAGCGCAATTCGCTCTCACAAGGGCAGGGGACCAGACCGACATCCTGCGCAACTTCCAGCCGGCCAACAAATTCCGCCGCACGCGCTGCGAGCAGTTCTTGTTTCGGTGCGCCGACGGTAATGGTGATGGCCGCGCGCATCGCAACGGGCATCGGACTGCCGTTTTCGCCGTCGTGAATGAGGCGCGTTGCCGCGTGCTCACGGTGGACGTGCCCTCGGGTCTCGACGGCGATCAGCCGTTGCCAATCACTGTCGAGCGGACGAGTCAGGCCAATGCCGAAAAGTCCATCGACGATCAACGCGGGAGATTCGCTCAGTGCTCGTTCCAGTTCCGGCAGCGCGGCGCGCGGTTCAACGACATCGATCTGTGTTACGACCCGTTCGCGCAGATGCGGGCGCATTGCGCGCGCGTCATCACCGTTATGACCTTTGCCCACCAGTAGCACGATGAGATCGCTGGCGCACGTCAGTGCCAGCGCGCGCCGCGCTAGACATTCGCCGACGCGTGCGATGACTACAGCATCTGTTTGGCCTGTGGCCCAGGTCACGCGCTCCCACTCGCGCATCTGCGCCACCGAAATGACCGGCACCGACATGCGTGCAGTAGAACAAATTCCACGGGAAGCAGAAGCGTTTTGTCGCGTGGGAACTTTTCGCGTGACACATGGGAGTTGCTGCTTATATTGCGCCGCTCTTTCGCGGACGACCCTATGGTCTAGCGGTTAGGACACCTCCCTTTCACGGAGGTAGCCCGGGTTCGATTCCCGGTAGGGTCGCCAACTTCAGTTTTTCTCTCGCGGGTTTCCGCACAAAGTAATTTCCTTTTCAGCCAAGATTGGCCCGCTAAATTCCCGGCCGTCGGAAAACCTGAACATCAAACGGGAGAACCGCTATGGGACTGATCAAAGAATTCAAAGAGTTCGCGATGAAGGGCAACGTCGTGGACCTCGCCGTCGGTGTCATCATCGGCGCGGCCTTCGGCAAGATTGTTACTTCGCTCGTAAAGGACGTGATCATGCCGCCGATCAGCAAAGTGAGCGGCCAAGTAAGTCTGGTGGATAAATTTGCCATTCTTGACTACACCAAAGTCGGGACGAACACGGTCGATACGCTTGCGAAAGCCACGAATACGGGCGCGCCTGTGTTGGCCTATGGCAATTTCCTCCAGAACGTGATCGATTTTCTCATCGTGGCATTTTGCGTATTCCTGATGGTCAAGGGCATCAATGAACTGCGCCGCCGTTTCGAGACGCAGGCGGCGGCTGCGCCCGCAACACCTCCCGCGCCGACTCAGACCGAAGTGTTGCTGACGGAAATTCGCGACACGCTCAAATCTCAACGGAAGTAAGCGCTCTTGGTTTCGCGCCGCGGAATGTTATTTTCCGCGGTGCGAAAAATTTTCCTGCTCTCGCCGGCGCATTCCGGCGGCAAACGCGCACAGTTAATTCTGAATCCGCGCGCGCAGTTCGCTCTGGCTCGTAAGTTGCACCGCGCCGAGTCCGTGGCGCTGGGAGAAATCTTCAGTTTTCTGAGCGGACTCTACTTTCGCGGCAAACTGGCCTATGCGCGCGCTTTCGCCCATCCGCCGGAAGGACTGCACGGCGCCTACGTGATTACTTCCAATCGTGGACTGGTGCCTGCGGACACGGCGATCTCGCTCGCTGCATTGAAATCCTTTTCGCGCGTGGACATTGAAGCGGGAGACGCGCGCTATCGCCGCCCGCTCCTGCGCGACGCCCGGCAGATTGTGCGCGCGCATCCCGAGCTTCGCGTGATGCTTCTCGGCAGCATCAGCACGGGAAAGTATGTCGATGTGTTGCTCGAAGTGTTTGCGGAGCGTTTGCACTTTCCGGGCGATTTCGTGGGACGTGGCGACATGAGCCGGGGCGGATTGATGCTGCGGTGCGTCCGTGAAAATCGTGAGTTGGATTATGTGCCGATCATCGGGGCCGTCCGCCGAGGCAAGAGACCGCCCAAACTGGAGCGATCGAGCGGGAAACAGGAGGACACAAAGAGAACGAAGAGGGAGAACCTCTTGTGATACCGGTGCTGAGACAAATCCACTTCGAGCGCACATTCTCCTCCTTCGTTAGCTTCTGTGAAGTTTGGTGACAACGCGCCACTGACCACGAACAATTTCGCCATGCCCAAGTGGCTGAAGCTCGTCATTGGAATCCTGTTGCTGCCCGCGTGTTTCGGCGCGGCCTCAGCATTGTCCCGCGTGGTGAGCGCGAGCGGCAACGCCCACACTTTTTGGGTCGCGCTCGTCGGCGGAGCGGCGTGCTGGCTCACGATTTTCCTGCTGCTGCCCAAGCCGATGCTCGTCTATGTCTTCGGTCATGAACTGACGCACGCGCTTTGGACGTGGGCTTGCGGCGGACGCGTGAAAAAGTTCAAAGCCAGCTCCAGCGGCGGCCACGTGATTCTCACCAAGTCGAACTTTCTCATCGCGCTCGCGCCATATTTTTTTCCGCTCTACGCCGTTCTGGTGATTTTGTTTTTCATTCTCGGTCATCTCGTCTGGAACTGGCAGCACTACCTGCCGTGGTTTCATCTCTTCACCGGCGCGGCCTACGCATTTCACATCACGCTCACCTGGCACATTCTGCAAACGCGGCAGACGGACATCACCGATCAAGGCTATCTGTTTTCCGCGGTGGTGATTTGGCTTGGAAACATCCTCGTGCTGCTGGTTGGCATTCCTCTGCTCACCACCAAGGTCAGCGTGCTGGACGCCTTTGGCTGGTGGATGAGTGGAACCGCGCGCGTGTTCCACTGGCTGGCGCGCTTGTTTTGATCGATGCGCCCGGCGAACCGCGGCAACCCGTAGCGCAGGCGTCCTCGCCTGCGGGTTCTGGCCGCGTCTCGCGGCCAGTTCCTTCACGGGGGCGCGGACGCCCCGCGAACCCGCAGCCGAGGACGGCTGCGGCACTCGCGGGAGCAGGCCCCGGCTCCGCCGCTCCCTCCGAAGGCATTTGCTTTCCTTGTCTGCCGAAAGTTCGGCGCGTAATCTTTCCGCATGACACGGCAACAAACGCTCGATCTGTATTTCATGGAGGCTCGCGCCAAATTGATCGACATCGCCGCGTTCCTGGATCGCGTGGAACGCGGCGAAGGCGAAGCGGATTTTCGTCACAGTGCGTTCGTCGATGCACTCAAAACTCTGAGCACAGGCAATGCGCAGCGCGCCCGCCAT
>DATHKK010000352.1:0-2884 GCA_035489355.1 Candidatus Limnocylindria bacterium | reverse complement strand
GAGCGCTACGAGGAGTTTCCCATCCTCCGCCCGCAGGCTCAACGCCGCCTGGCCAATCGGGAAATAAGGGTCCACGGCCGGATTTGCGGGCAACGTCCGCACATGCCATTTCGTGCCGTCGCAGAGCGCGTCCTTCGTGATGAACATCTTCGCGTAGTCGTAGCCGGCATCCATCAGATCAGTGTTCGGGATGTAGCCGATGAAGCCGTATTTGTCGGGTTCATCCGAGTCCACCGTCAGGTCGCCGAAACCGGCGAAGCGCCCGAGGAAAATCGGCAGATCGGACTTGCGATACTTCTTCCGCTCCTTGCCGACGACGAAGACGAGGTTCGTGCCGCCGCGATAAAACCATTCCTGCCGCAGCTCCCAGGCATTGAGCGGCACGCCGTCCTTCTCCAGATATATGTTGCTCGTGGGATCGAGCATCACCCACTTGCGATGCTGGTTTGACCAGATCTCCGTCACCGAATGTTCGGTCGAGCCGCCGTTCTTGTTCGCGCCCTGATGCCGCCGCAATGCCAGCGACCGGTCCACCCAGCCGAGGCTAGCGGCGGCGGACACGAGCACGTCGGCATAGTGGGCGCAGTAAAACGTGTGGCCCTCGTCGATGGCTTGCAGAATCTGGAGCGCGCCGTGGCAATTGGTGGAAGGACGCCCGAACTTTTTGAACTGTCGATGGGTCCAGTCCATCAGCAACAACTGCCGTCCAAACTCATCCGTGCCCGGCGTAACGACCTCGTCGAGATGCCCGCATTCGCGCAATTCTTTGAGCTTGGGATTGTCGAACGAATCAAACTTGAACCGCTTCGTGTATTCGCTTTCGACAAACGGCAACGTCTCCAAAATCCGCAGCGTCGCCGTCCGTCCGCCCAGGTTGATGGTGGCTCCCTGCTTCAGAGGCTCATTGGCCGCCTGAGCGCATGCGATCACGGCCAGAAAACCAAGCCATGAAATGGTCGCTCTCGACGGGAAGAAAGAGGACGGGCGTTTCATAAGGCGTTGGTTCCTGAACATCATTGCCCCGCCAGGGACACGCAGACGATTTCCTGGTCGTTGCGGGCGTAGATGGACTTGTTCGCGAAGGCGGGGTGGGACCAGACGACGAGGCGACCGGGGTCACGGTTGACGGGATCGAGCAGGTGCGCCCGGCTGAGTTCTTCGTATTTCTCCGGCGTGAGTTTCGCGATGATGAGGTCGCCCTTTTCGCTGAAGATGAAACTGCGGTCGCCGTGCTTGATGATGAAGGCGTGGCCCCAGCGCGCGGATTTG
Source organism: Candidatus Limnocylindria bacterium (assembly GCA_035489355.1). Lineage (GTDB taxonomy): Bacteria > Verrucomicrobiota > Verrucomicrobiia > Limisphaerales > SIBH01 > JANNGC01. The sequence goes on along the minus strand of DATHKK010000352.1, from coordinate 1,615 downwards.
CCACTGGTCGGCGCGAAGGTTTCCCAGAGGCGCTCGCCGGTCTCCAGTTTCAAGCAGCGGAACTGGCCGTAGCTGCACGGGCTGTAAATGTAACCGTTCTCGATGAGCGGCGTGGCCATGACGCTGTGCAATCCGTCCGTGTCCATCTCGCTCACCTTCTTGCTCTGCCAGACGAGCGCGGGCTGGTCCGGGCCGACGCGCAGCAGCAACGAGCCGTTGTAGAACGACGTGAGGAAAAGCAGGTCGCCAACTTTTCGCGGGCTGGGAATGGTCATGCCGGAGCGCACGGACGGCGTGAGCGGATACGTCCAGATGACTTCCCCCGTCTCGGGATCGAGCGCGTTCACCGCTTCGGGGTGCCAGATGATGAGCTGCCGCTTGCCTGCGAACTCGTAAATCATCGGCGGCGCATAGCCTGGTTCCTTCGCGCTGAGCGCGCGCCAGAGTTCCTTGCCGGTGTCCTTGTCGTAAGCCACGGCCACGCTGCCCTGACCGCCGGCGAGGCAAATGAGCTTCTTGTCATCCACGAGCGGATGACCGGCGAAGCCCCACATCGGTGTTTTGATTTGAAAACTTTTCTTGAAGTCATTGGACCAGATGGCCGTGCCTTTCTCGGCGTCGAGGCAAAAAAGATTCCCTTCCGCGCCGAGCGAATAAATTTTCCCATCCGCTACCGCCGGCGTGACGCGCGGGCCGGACGCGTAGCTCACGGTGTAAGGGCAATCGTATTCGTGTTGCCAAAGGGTTTTGCCGTCGGCTTCGTTCAGGCAGAGTACGCGCTCACTGCCGGGAATCTCGCCGCGCGTGAAGGCGTTCGGCGGATTCGTCGCGCCAGTCGCCAACTGCCGGTCCATGACATACACACGACCGTTCGCCACCGCAGGTCCGCTGTAGCCGCCGCCAATCGGCGTGCGCCAGCGGAACTTCAAACCATTCGTCGGCAGATTCTCGACGATACCCGTCTCGCGCCACACGCCGGCGCGTTGCGGACCGAGCCATTGCGGCCAATCATCTCCTCGCGCCATAACGGTCAACAGTGCGAGTGACACAAAGAGCAGACCGAGCCTTGGGCCGGAGAGCCGATTGAAATCTCGAATCATGACGGAAGTCTGCGCGAGTTCATTCTTCGCGTCGAGCGGCGGAATCTCCGCATTGCGGAACCCGTCGCCAACCTCGGGTGCATGTTCCTTGGGTCCATGCGATGATGGGCGCATGATTACAAACCGAGAGCCGAGACGTAGAACCATTTGCACTCTGCTTCTGCTGCTCTTGTTCATCAGCGCGATGGCCGGCTGCCATTCACCGCACGCCTCGGTCAAACAGCCGAGCACCGCGACTGACGACGTACGCAATAACTCCGTGAGCTTGCTCTACGATCTCCTGGGCGATGAGCAGAACGTCAGCAAGTTGCTCATTATCAAACGGGATCGAGAGGAATTGCACCGCGTCATCAAAAGCATTTCCACGAACGCCGCGGCTGGACGCAAAACGCTTGAGCGGATGGCAGCGGATGACGCCAGTCTCGACCTCAAGAAAATGGCCTTGCCTTCCGGCGAAAAAGTCACGCGGGAAGCCATCGGTAAAACCAAAACCGGAGAATTGTTGCGTGCCTCTG
>DATHKK010000351.1:0-4926 GCA_035489355.1 Candidatus Limnocylindria bacterium | reverse complement strand
GTCGAAGCGGACGGGAGCCTCCTTGCCGTCGTAGTGCGCATACTTCGCGGTGACGGTCCAGTACTTGCCAAACTTCTTTGACGCCATGATGTCAAACTCCTGTCCGAAGTCCGCGCCGCCGCTGTCCGCCTCGAAACTGTGGTAGATGGCTCGCACGGGGATGTCATACGGCAGCGTGATCTGGACGAATCCATACGCGTCGCGCAATCCCCTGGGCGGAACGGTGAGGAAAACATTCGCCCAGCCATTGAAGGGATGCAGCGTGGCCAGCGGGGTGCGGAAGGAGGCGCTGCCGGCGCCGGCGTCGTTGCTATCCGTGCCGAGCACTTCGCAACCCGCGCCGAAGGAGATGGGCTGGATCGTGGCGCTGGCCTCGATGTTGTAGTACTCGGCGCCGTAATCGAGCGGACTGTTCGCGTACTCGGTCTGGTAAGCGAATTCCCCACGATAGCCGACCGAGACCTTCTCGCCGACCGGCGCACTTCCCGCGATGTAGCCGCCATAAGTCGCGCATGAGTTCGCCGTGCCCGCGCGGTTTTCCAGATCGAGCAGATAGGTGTAGCCCACGATGCGCGCATATTTCCATCCGGAATAAGAAACATTCACGAGGTGTGAATCGGAATCGAAGTCGCGATTGGCCGGGGGCAATCCGTCCACATCGCCGAACACGCGATTCGCTTCCCAGATGTATCCGTAAAAGAGCGAGAGGTCTGGCAGCGGCGTGCTGCCGATCGTTATCGCGTCAAAGGTCTGCTGGTTTTGTCGCCAGGCTGAATCACCGATGAAGCGGTGGTTGTCGAGCACGAGACGCTGGCGTCCACCTCTGGCCGTGACCCAATTCGTGTAGTTGTAGCTCAGCCACGCCTGGTTCACCTCCGTAGTGGGCGGGTCCTGAACGATGGGCCGATCCGTGGTGTTGTTGGAACCCGCGGCGTTATAATTTTTCTTCGAGCCAATCACGGAGATGTTTTCGCCCTCAATCATTCCTTGAAAGCCGTAGAGCGGCGCCGTGGTGTATCCGAACCGCGTGCGGATGGTGGGCGCGTTGGCTTCTTCCTTGAATGTGCTCTGGTCCACCCATTCGTAACGCAGGCGCGTGTTCAGACTGAATTTTCCTTTGGCAATGGCTTCCGGAATTTTTCCGTTGAAGAAGTTTGTGATCAGATCTTGCGTCGGCGCCGCAGGCGGAACGACTGATTTGGAATCGGTATCGGGTGCGCTCGCGGCGGGCTTTGGGACCGGTGGCGGAACCGGGATCGCGGTTCCGGCCTGCGTATAAGGTTTCTCCTGTGCGTGCGCCGTGGAGAGGATTGTGAGCGCAAGAAGGCCGCCCATCGTGGGCCGCCCGAGTCTACCAGGTGCGTTCGAGTTCATCTTTGAGTTCTGTTCTGAGTTTTTTAGAAAGCGTCGGCCGCGATCAGCCGACGGTGCGAAGTTCGCGTGCTGATTCCGCCTCGGGCTCCGGTGTGGGCTGGTAAGTGCCGGTACCCACGAGCCGTTCGAAAATGGGCGACGCCATGAGCGTGGTCACCACCGCCATGATGACGAGCGTGGCGAAGAGTCCTTCGGAAATAATCCCGCGCTGTAGTCCGATATTGATGATGATCAACTCCATTAAGCCGCGCGCGTTCATGAGCGTGCCGATGCCGAGCGCTTCCCGGTTCGAAATGCCCGTCGCGCGAGCGGCCAGCCAGCACGCTACACCTTTGCCCAATATTGCTGCCACGAGGACCGCGCCGCACATCAGCCAAAGAAAGCTTGTATTGAGCAGACCGATCTTGGTGTTCAGTCCGGAGTAAGTGAAGAAGAGCGGCAGGAGCAGCGCGACCGTCAGAGGTTGAATGCGCCCGATGAGATCGCGCGCGACGATGCCACGCGGCATGGCGGCGCCCATGACGAACGCGCCAAACACGGCGTGCAATCCAATGAGGTCAGTGAACCAGGCGCCCAGGGCCATGAGGGCCAATCCAATGACGAGACCTGCTTCGGTGAGCGAACGTTCCTTCACGATGAGCGCCTGCGCGCGCGCGAGGAGCGGACGCACGACCAGGAGGGTGAAGGCCACGTAAGCAGCACCCCCACCGATGTTGAACCACGCGTGGCTCCAGTTGTTGTCGAAGCTGGCGAGCACGACCGCGAGCAAACACCACGCGGTGGCGTCGTCGATGGCGCCCGCTCCCAGCGCGACCGTTCCCATCGTAGTGCCGGTGAGCTTCTTGAAATGAATGATGCGAGCGAGCATCGGGAAGGCGGTGATGCACATCGATGCTCCGAGGAAAAGCATCGCCTCCATCAGCGAAGTCCTTTTTGGAAACAGTTCCGTGTGATGAAAGAGAATCCACGCCAATCCTGCGCCAAGCACAAACGGCGTAACCATTCCTGCAACTGAAACCGCGATGGAGCTTTTGAGCCGCTTCTGCACAATGTCCACACGGAACTCCATCCCGACCACGAACATGTAGAGCGCGAGTCCGAGTTGCGAAGCGGGAAAGAGATAACTTTGCGTGTCGCGGATTTTTTGCGCTTTGTCCCACGGAAAGAGCCACGTTTGCGCCTCCGGCCAAACGAGTCCGAAGAGAGACGGCCCCAACAGGACGCCCGCAACCATCTCTGCTACAACCTGCGGTTGACCAAAACGCTTCGCAATCGCGCCGACCAATCGGCAGAAGAGCAGGATAATGGCGATCTGGAGAAAGAACTGAACTGCCAGGTGTAAATTGTTCATGTGCGCCTTTTCCCGCGCGAAGATTGACGGCCACGATCCGTGGCTGGAAATAGAGTTTGGGTATGGCTGTGATAGCGAACGGCGATAACCCAAACCGCGAGCCCGGAGTGAGATAAAATCGGCGCGGTCGAGAACTATCTGCAACGCGCGGAAGCATGCGCATCGCAAGCGGGATCTCGTCGTGAACTCGGTCCTGTTCGGTATTTCGCGCGAGCTGCTTCCGCCATCGCCTACGCCAGTTCTTCGGCCCTCCATTTGTTGCCATCAAATTCCCGGTGAATTCGCCGCTGTGGATCGAGCACAACGGTGCGGAGGTTGTACAGAAAGCTGTCGCCTTCATTGGCCCGCGGGATTTGAGTCCTGAGACACCTCGACATAATCCAGCCGAACTGCTTCAGCTTGACCGAAGTCTTCAAAAATTAGTCGAGGCGCGTTCCCTATTTCATCAAGCGCGTTACGCATCACTGAACCACCGTCTGCCCCGCCGCACTTCCGACAGGAGGTTAATCATGACGGAACTCGAAACACGCCTTCTCCAAATCGTCCGACGCCTTGGAGCTTTCCCATCAGGAGAACACTCATTTTCGAAAATGTTTAGTGCTGACTTCGCAGCATTTAGTATCACGCTCGCGACCACGAAAGTGACGCGACGTATCGAAGACGCATTTCCAAAAATGACCGAACCGCAGATCGCTCTCGAAATTTATCAGCTTCGGTAACATGCGCGAGAACGACCCCTAACAACCACCTTTTGGACTCAGCTAAAGGCGCAATTTGTTGTTTAAGCGACCTCGAGGCGTTGCTGAACGAGTGTTGCCGCCTAACGAATGAGCCGCGTTTTAGGACAATCGTGTACGTCAGGTTTAGACTGTAAGAAATCGATTTTTGCCGCTTGAACGAAACAGACTGCGAGTGTATCGAAGTGACGTCGTAGAAGCCGTGAGCACAAAACTGACAATCCTGCTGCTTGAAGACAATCATGCCGATGCTGAACTGATTGCGGATCAGTTGAAGGCGTCTGGTTTTAATTTTGAAGTGAAGCGGATTCAGTCGGAAATTGACTTGCGCCGCAATATGGAAACGGACAAACCCGATCTAATTCTTTCGGATCATGGCTTGCCGTCGTTTGACGGGTTCAGAGCCCTCGAGATTGTGCGCGACATTAATCCGGAGTTGCCCTTCATTTTTGTCAGCGGTTCGAATAACCAGGCAATGGTCGCCCGGATGTATGAGGAGGGAGCGACGGATTACGTTTTCAAGAATGATCTCCACGATCTGCCGCCGGCAGTGCGTGATGCGTTGAAGTCGCCTCCTTTGCTGAACATGGAAGTGCAGCGGACCAATCCGGTTCCGGCTGCGCCTGTCGTCTCGACACGACTGTGGCTCTGTCCTTCGTGTCTTCACGCGCGAGATGAGAACCGCGCGGCGGTTGATTTTCTGGATTACTCCAGGAGCCACAACAAAGTCGTGATGCTGCACGAACTGTGCGAAGCCTGCCGTTCAAGCGAGCGATAGAGGTCGGAGTACATCTTCTTTTGCGGCGGAGCGTCGTCTGTATTCGTAGGAAGATAAAGCGACGCCGTTCAAACTCTTGGATTTTGGACAACCGTTTGCCGGGTCTAACGAAAGTGAGGCAAAACTGGCCCATTTCGGCACAGCGGAGATATTTTTACCTCTCCTCTCCCGTAGAGCGGCGTAATTGGCATTAAGGACGCTAGTGGTGGTTACGCTATGCAGATGTTGCAGGAATCGGTCGCTCTACGTTCATTGGGCGATGTCCTATCCGGGATGCTCTTTCTCCCGGATAGCCCGTGCCCCACCGCTGCCGTCATCGTTTGCCATGGTGCTGGCGAGTTTAAAGAAAATTATTTTGAACTTTGCGAACTCCTTGCACTGCGAGGTGTCGCCGCTTTGGCGATCGACATGCACGGGCATGGAGAAAGCTCCGGCGAACGATTTTGCGTCGAGATGCGCCAATGGGTTCCCGATGTACAGGCCGCGATCGATTTCCTCCATAGCCATCCCCGCGTCGATGGCGAACGCATCGGCGCCTTCGGCTTGTCTTCGGGCGGAACGGCTATTCTTGAAACGGCGCTAATCGATCGACGATTGAAAGCGCTCGTTACCTTGGATGCGACCGTCCGAAATTGTCTACCCATTCCATTGCAGTTCTGCATGGGTTTACTGTTACTCGCGGGCCG
>DATHKK010000350.1:0-3125 GCA_035489355.1 Candidatus Limnocylindria bacterium | reverse complement strand
TGGGAAAAAAGACGCGCGCTCGGTGGGTGAAAGTTAAGATCGGCGCAGCGCGATGTCCCTACCAGGGAATCCCAACGGGATTCCAGCTATCAGCCCAAGGTTGCGAGGCCGCGAGCTACCTTGGGTCTGGCGAAGAAAGAGAGGACAAACCGGAAAGGGTTTGTGGCACAGCTCGCCAATTTGGAATGAAAGGATGCAACCCCGTTGGCGTTGAAAATCATTTTACGCAGTACACCCAAGGTAGGCGCTGGGCGCGTCAACCTTGGGCTGAACGATGCAATCCCTTTGGGATTGGGGCAAACCGCCCGCCGTGACTTTTCCAGCGACCCCCATCGCCATTTCGGCAACGCCCAAAATAATTCGTGACAAACGGCTCATGATGTTTTTTCCGATGGCTGGATCTGAGGAGTTTGGCCGGGAGCGCTGCTTGGCGGATTGAAAATGGTTATTGGAATGGGGCGCTGTCCCGCAATCACCTCTAATAATCCGCGCCGCATCCAACCAAGCTCATTCTCCACTGTCTCATGACCGCGTGGAGCGTAGCACCCTCTTCTGATCTGAACACTGTCAAAGTCATAATCGAGAGCGATCGCCATGCTTTGCAGCAGGGCCGTCAACAAATCGTTCCGACGGCTCGAAAATAATTCGGTGTTCGCCGCTGTAACCTCCGGGAAATTATTCAGGAGATCGAGGTACGCCTTCCATGCCGCAATTACGTCCTTCTCTTTAGCAATCTTTTCCGAGAACTCCAAAGTGATGAGATTCAAGGCTTCAACATGTCGGTACGCCAGTGTTTGCCCTCGCGTCGCCATCAGAGTTTTGAAAATCCATTCCTTTCTATCTCTCACTTGTCGTCGACGTTGTAGAAACTCACTGAGTTGAATAGAGACAATAGGGCCGAGGAAAACAGCCGCGACCATTATCCAATCACTTACTTTCATAAAGTTGTTGCCGTCGTAATTTGACTTAAAAAACCGGAGCCACTTGCGCAGCTCCGGCTTTGGTTCCTACCGACCCAGCTCTAACCTTCTTCTCACGGTGAACTAGGAACAGCCGAGGCTTTCGCCGCAGTTGTTGCACTTGTAGCAGGCGCCGTTGCGTACGGTCACGCTGCCGCAATTCGGACACGTCGGCGCGTCCATCTGGTTCACAAAAGTGCTCGTGATCGTGGCGTGGGCGTGGCCGTTGCCTTGCGTAGCCACTTTCAGGGTAATTACTTCCGTGCCGCTCAGCGTGGGCGGCATCTCCTGGGAGGTGCGGTTCATCGCCGCGCGTTCCATGTCCGGCAGGCCGGTCATGGGCAGATCGGGCTGTGGGACCCGAGGCGCAGTGCTTTCCTTGTAGCCCTTCACGAACTGGCAACCCATCCAGCGGAACACATAGTCGATGATGGACGACGCCTGGCGGATGTCGGGGTTCTTGGTGAAGCCGCTCGGCTCGAAGCGCTGGTGCGCGAACTTGCGCACGAGACCTTCGAGTGGCACGCCGTATTGGAGCGCCATGCTGGTGAGCGCGCCAATGGTGTCCATGAGGCCGCCAATGGTGCTGCCTTCCTTGGCCATGGTGACGAAGAGTTCGCCGGGCTGGCCATTCTCGAAGAGGCCAACGGTGAGGTAGCCCTCGTGTCCCGCGATGTCGAACTTGTGGTTCACGGCCATGCGCGTGTCGGGCAGGCGGCGGCGCAGCGGCTTGCCGGCTTCCTTGAGCAGGCCGTTGTTCTCGTGCTGGTAAACTTCCACGACAGCCGTGAGCGCGCGGATCTTGGATTCGAGATCCTCGATGAGCCGCTCGCTGGTGTTGGCGGCGTTCGCAACGGCGTTGACGCCTTCGTTGGTCTTCTTGGTGTTGAGCGGCTGCGAGCGCTTGGAGCCGTCGCGGTAAATGGCCACGCACTTAAGCCCCATCTTCCACGCATCGACGTAGGCGTTGCGGATGTCAGCGGCCGTGGCGTCGTTCGGAAGATTGACGGTCTTGGAAATGGCGCCGGAGATGAACGGTTGCGTGGCGCCCATCATCTTGAGGTGCGCCGTGTAGCTGATGCTGCGCTGGCCTTTGTGGGCCTTGAACGCGCAGTCGAACACGGGAAGGTGCTCGGGCTTGAGGCCGCTGGCGACGACGGCGTCGTTTTCGGTGATGTCTTCAATCGTGTCGTGCTTCTCGACATGCGCGATGATCTTCTCCACAACCGCCGGCGCGTAGCCGAGACGGCGAAGCGCATCGGGCACACCGCGATTGACCATCTTCAACATGCCGCCGCCCGCGAGCAGTTTGTACTTCACGAGCGCGATGTCCGGCTCCACGCCAGTGGTGTCGCAGTCCATGAGGAACGCGATGGTGCCGGTAGGCGCAAGCACAGTGACCTGCGCGTTGCGATAACCGTATTTCTCACCTTTCACGAGGGCGGAGGTCCACGTCTTGCGGGCTTCCTCCTTGAGGTAATTGAAATCCGCGCTGGGCTGAATGGATTCCACCGCCGCGCGATGCTGCTTGATGACACCAAGCATGGATTCAACGTTGTCTTTCTTGAGCGGCTTATCGACGCCGGAGCAACGCGCGTCGCGATAACCTTCGAACGCCCCGATCTGCGCGGCGATGTCCGCGGAAACTTCATACGCCTCGCCCGTCATGATGGCGGTGAGCGCGCCAGCGAGGGCGCGGCCTTCGTCGGAGTCGTAGGGCAGGCCGTAGCTCATGCAGAGCGAGCCGAGGTTCGCGAAGCCCAGCCCGAGCGTGCGGAAGATGTGGGAATTCTCCGCGATGGCCGGCGTCGGATAGCAGGCATTGTCCACGAGAATTTCCTGCGCGGTGATGTAGATACGCACGGCAGCCTTGTAGCGCGCGATATCGAACGTGCCGTCCTCACGCTTGAACTTCATGAGGTTCAACGAGGCGAGATTGCACGCGGTGTTGTTAAGGAACACGTATTCGCTGCACGGGTTCGTGGAGTGAATTGGCTCGGTGCCTTTGCACGTGTGCCACTTTTGGATGGCGCCGTCGTATTGCATTCCGGGATCGCCGCAAATCCACGTCCCTTCGGCAATTTTATCGAGCAACTTGCTGGCATCTTTTTTCTGAAGCGGTTTTCCAGCGGTCACACTGCGTGTCCACCATTCTTTTCCCTCGAT
>DATHKK010000349.1:0-5743 GCA_035489355.1 Candidatus Limnocylindria bacterium | reverse complement strand
CAGCGTGCGCATGTTTTCGATTCCGCGGCGCAGTACCGTGGCGTAATTGGCGAAACGCTCCGGCGAAAAATCGCGCGCCAGAATCGCTTCGTGCAACGCGTCGGCCGCGAGCAAACCGCTCTTCAAGGCCAACATCACTCCCGAGGAAAAAACAGGATCGAGGAAACAGAACGCATCGCCAACCAACAGCAATCCTTCACTGCCGCAGTGCCGGGCATGGTGCGAATACTCGCTCGTGATGTAATGCGGGCCGACTTGTTCGCCCGGCGCGAGGTAGCTCTTGATCCACGCGTTCTGCTCGGTCTCGCGTCTGAAGATTGCCTCTGGTGACTTCACACCATCACGTGAAAGATATTTGCCTTCCGCCACGACGCCGACGCTCACCATGTCGTTGTGCTGCGGGATGTACCAAAACCAACCTTTCTCGGGTACCATCGCCACGGTGGTCGTGCCTTCGTCAATGCCCGCGTCGCGTTTCGCGCCTTTGTAATAAGTCCAGACTGCGACCTTGTTCAGAAACGGATCGCGCACGCGCCATTGGTTGCGCACTGCGGCGAAAGCTTCCTTGCCCGAACAATCGAGAGTCATCGGAGCGTGAAACTCGCGGACGTTGCCGTCCCTGTCCTCCGCACGCGCGCCAACAACACGATCGCCTTCACGCAGCAATGACGTCACTTTCATCTCTTCGAGAATCGTCGCGCCTTTTGCGCGCGCGTTTTCCACGAGCAAGGCGTCGAACTCGGAGCGCAGCACTTGCCAGGTCTGCGCGACGGTGTCGCGGTCGTAGCGATTGAAAAAGTAAAACGGCTGCGAGGCTTTGCCGTTCGGCGAGACGAACTGCACGCTGTACTTTTTCACGAACGGCGAAGCCTTGAGCTTTTCGATCAAGCCCAGCCGTTTCAACGGCTCGTAGCAGAACGGCAGCAGCGACTCGCCGATGTGATAGCGCGGAAACTTTTCGCGTTCGAGCACGAGCACGCGATGGCCTCGCTCGGCGAGCAACGTCGCCGCGCTCGCGCCCGCCGGGCCGGCGCCGATGATTAAAACGTCGATGGGATTGTTCCTAGTCATGATATTATTCTTTCACCGGCGGCAGGATCTCCACGATCTCGGCCAGCCCGCGTTGCTGTGAATCGAACAAAGTGTTGCGGCGCCCGTAGAGTGTTTGGCGGCCGGAGAGTTGCAGCGCGCCCTTGATAAACGAGTCCGCCTCGATCTTCAAAAACGCCTTGGGCCGGCTCGTGTGTGAAATTTTGAAATCACTCAGAATCGTCCCGAGCGGTTCCTTCTCTTCGAGAATCAGCCGCCGCGACGGCGGTGGAAACAGGGCCAGATTGATCTTAATAGCCCCAAACTCGACCGGCGTCCGCGTCCGCTCGGTGAGCAAAATCACTTCGCGAAAATAAAAGTCCGCCCGCGTCTGCCGGCTGATCACGTTCAGAAAAATCCGCTCGTCATGAAATTTCTCCAGCGTCGGCGTCATATCGTTCTGATGCACGAGCAGCTTCCGGTACGGCTCGGGCACTTCTTCGCCTGCGACTTGCTCGATCTCCGGCAACTCCCTTTTGGAGAGCGCGTAAAACTCATCCAGTGGATAAGCGAAAGGCAACACCGCTGCGGGCTGGTCGAACGAGGACTGATTGGAAGGAACACTCATGCGTATCTCACGTTCTTGTGCTCGGGCAGAAAAAATTCGTGCAGTAGCCGATCCACTTGCAGCATCGCCTCGCGGTTCAGGAGAATGGCGTCGCCTTCCACGGTCAGGAATCCCCAGTCCTTCAACGTCTGGATCGGCGCAGCGAATTGTTGCAGCGGATCGACGCCGAACTTTTTCGTGAAATAATCGCGGCTTACTTTGCCGAGCTTGAGCTGGAGAATGAACTCGCGGATGTAACGCTCCTCGTGCGTGGGCGTGAGTGCGCGGTAAATCGGCAGCTCGCCCGCTTGCATCTTCGCCACGTAAGGATCGAAGTCGTGTTGGTTCTGATAATGCACGCCGCCGATGTGGCCGAAGCTAGCCACCCCCATGCCGAGCAAATCCGCGCCTGCCCAAAGCCGATCGCGATAGATGAACTTTGTCTTCTCCGGATTCTTCACCGCCGTGTAAGTGCTCGAAATCGTGTAGCCAACTTTGCTTAGCTCATTCCACGCGTAATCCACCCAACGGCGCTTCGTGTCCCAATCCGCCACGGGCGCAGCGAGTTTCCCCTCGGCCTTCATCTGTTTGTAGATGGTCGTGTTGTAGGGAATCTCCATCTCGTAAACCGTCACGCTGTCCGGCGACATCTCAATCGTCTTGCGAATGCACTCGCGCCAGTTCGCGTCCGTTTCCTCCACCATGCCGGCGATGAGATCGATATTGATTTGCGGGAAGCCAATCTCGCGGGCGTAAGCGTAAGCGCGCGCAATTTCCTTCGAATGATGCGCGCGGCCGTTGATCTCGAGAATGTGGTCGTCGAAATTTTCCACGCCGAGACTCAAACGCGTGATGCCCAGTTCGCGAATCGCCTTGAGCTTGTGATCAGTGAGCGTGCCCGGCTCGGCTTCGAACGTCACTTCCTCGACCTTGTCCCACGGCAGGAGCCGCTTCATCTCACCCGTAAGATGCTTGAGTTGATCGACGGACAAATAACTCGGTGTGCCGCCGCCGAAGTAGATGAAGTTCGGCTTGCGCCCGCCGATGAACGGCTTGCCTGCGTAAAGAGTGAACTCCTTGATGACCGCGTCGATGTAACTGCGAATGGCCGCCGCGTCCTTGTCCGTGTAAACGCGGAAATAACAAAAGTGGCAGCGCTTGCGGCAGAACGGGATATGAACGTAAAGGCCCAGCGGCGTGCCCGGCTTCGGCGCTTGCTGCGTGGCGGCGAGCAGTTCCGGCACGCGATCCGTTTTCCAAAACGAGAATGGCGGATAGTTCGAGACGAAGTAATTGCCGACGGTCGTCTCCTTTTGGATCGGGGGTGCACTGGTTCCCGGCGGTGGCGCGATGGTAATCGAACTCATAAAATCATTTCTTAACCCCAAAACAATAAATGCCGCCGTCGTTCGACCCGACGACAAATCTTCCATCGGCAACCGCGGGCGAACTCTCGACTGGCTGGCCGATCTCGTAGCTCCAAAGTTCTTTCCCATCGCTCAGGCGGACGAGGTACACGCGCCCGTCATCCGAGCCGACAACCACTTTGTCGCTCGCGATGGCCGGTGAGCTATCCACTTTGCCGCGTGTCGGGAGACTCCAGAGTTCTTTTCCATCGGCGCGATTCACACAGTGCAGCTTCCTATCGCGTCCGCCGAACACGACGCGGTCGCTGGCCACGGCGGCGGACGAAAAATACGGAAAAGCGCGGTCCCTGAACGTCCACAGGTTGGTTCCCTTCTCCAGGTCCACGCATTGGAATTCATTCTCGTAATGGCCGTAGTAAGCTTTGCGATCCGTGATGGCCACCGAGCCGGCAATGTAAGCGCCGCCGTCGATCTCCTTTACCTTCACGCCATCTTTCAGCGAAATGACGTGCAGGATCGCATCGCAACCGCCGAACACCGTCTTTCCTTCGAAGATGGCGGGAGAGCCGTTGATGTAATTGCCCGTCTCGTAAACCCAATTGCTGCGGCCGGTCGCGGCATCCACGCAGTGCAGTTTGTAATCGTGACTCCCGACGATGACGCTCAGTTTTTGTCCGTCGCGAAAATAATTGGGCCCGCCGACAATCTTATCGCCCGTCACATATTTCCACAGAAGCTTTCCATCCTTTGCAGCGATGCAATATAGCGTGCCGCCCAGGTCGCCGACGAAAACTTTCCCATCCTGCACGAGCGGCGACGATTCAATCGGCTCACTGGCCTGAAAGCTCCACAGCTTTTTCCCGTCTGCCAATGAGATCGCCACTACGTTGCTGTCTTGCGAGCCGATGAAAACCGTTCCACCCACAATGGCGGAAGAAGACTTCACCGGTCCGTCCGTCTTGAATGTCCACAACAGCACCGCGTTCTCGGAAATCTTCTCATTCGAGACGCCCGTGAGTGATGGATTGCCACGGAACTGCGGCCAGTCGCTCGCGCGCAGGGCGACCGCCGCCAGTAAAAATGCCAGCACCCCGGCGCACATTCCGAGCCGTCGAATCAGATTCAAGAGTCCTGTCCTCACTGGTCGCGCGCATTATCGGGCCGCGCGCGAGGCGAAGCAACCGGATAATACTTACACGTATGAACTGTGGGAGGGCCTGCGGAAGTTGTTCACATTCTCGTCGCGCAATTGTTTACAACAGATTCTTGCACTGACCGTGAACGTTTGATTAGTCTCTGCGCGTTCGAGCGACGGACCCAACTCGCTTTCGATGAGTTCCCAATCCCAAATGGACAAACAATCGAAGCGTGAAATGTGTAATGCTTTCACGCTGATCGAGCTTCTCGTCGTCATCGCTATCATCGCCATCCTCGCGTCGCTGCTGTTGCCGGCATTGGCGAAGGCGAAGAGCAGGGCCAAGGCGATCGACTGTCTCAATAACAGCAAGCAATGGGCTTACGGCTTCTGGATGTACTCCGATGACAACGAGGAAGAATTTCCAGCCGAAGGCAGCCCGACTGGCATCGACAGTACGGCGAATTTGGACGGTTGGTTCAATACGGTGGCCCCTTACATGAACAAGCCGCCGCTGATGGAGATGTATGCCAAGGGGGACATTCCGTTGCCGGGCTTTAAATCCATTTTCACCTGTGCTGCCGTTACAAAAGGTCCTGCCTATCCAGTAAGCCTGGCCAAGGGTTACTTCATGTACGGATTCAACAGCCGCATGGATCCAAACTTCCCGGCGACGAAGTTCAAGCGCGGTGTGGTCTTGAGGCCGACGGATACCATTCTTTTCTCCGAGAACGACGAAGGCGAGTATCCGTCCACGACCGGCAGATTCGCACCGGCTCGCCATGACTTGCGCGCGCAATTCGCCTTCGTGGACGGCCATGCAGAATCCGTTCACACCAACGATTTTTGGCGAACCAAAGCAGAAGACGAAGCCTCGGCCAACGAATGGGCCCCTACCAAAAAGAAAAAGGTCTTTTGGTACCCTTATCCCGGCGCTCCGCAATGATTTCGTAGTCAATACCAACTTCGTACTAATCTATGAAAAAGTTCTTTCTCGTCCCGCTCTTGCTCGCCGCCGTTGCGATCGCTCGCGCGGACATCATCGCGCAGTGGAATTTCAACAGTACGCCGCCGGACGCAAACGTAGGCACTGGTTCGCTGCTGCCATCCGCGGGAGCTGGAACTCTTAACTTGGTGGGCCTCATCACAAACGCTTTTGCCGCAGGGTCATCATTCGATCCAGCACCGTCAGCAGACAACTCGGCCATCAACATGGGAGTGTTCCCGACGCAAGGCACCTCAAACAAACAGGCCGGCGTCCGTTTCGCGGTGAACACGTCTGGCTACAGCAACATCGTCATCTCCTGGACCCATCGCGTCAGCAACACGGGCAGTCGCTTCTGGCGGCTGCAGTATTCCTCCAATGGAGTTGATTTTGTCGATTACCCCATTCAGACCGTGATCACAAATGGCAGCGCCGCAAACTTCTCCAACCAAGTGGTGAACCTGGCGGCCATCGCCACGGTCAATGACAACGGCGCGTTCGTGTTTCAGATCGTCGCGGAGTTTGACATCAGTGGCACCGCCTACGCCGCCGCCGGCAACACGAGCACTTACAACAGCGGCACAGGCGTCGCGCGATTCGAATATATGACCGTGTCGGGA
>DATHKK010000348.1:0-2810 GCA_035489355.1 Candidatus Limnocylindria bacterium | reverse complement strand
CGGCGTTCATCCCGGCGGCGCCGGGCACTTGGTGATGGCTTACGCATTCCTTCGCGCGCTCGGACTGGACGGCGAGATCGGCACCTACACCGTGGATTTGAACTCCGGCGAAGCGAAGGCCAGCAAGGGGCACGAAGTCGTTTCCGCCAAGAAGGGCGAAGTGGAAATCAAGAGCACGCGCTATCCGTTCTGCGCAACGGGCGCGGCGAACGTCGATAGCAGCGTGCGCTCGGGCATGTCGCTGGTTCCGTTCAACAAGGAACTGAATCGCCTGATGCTTGTGGCCAGGAACGGTTCCGCGGAGAAATACAAAGTGACGTGGGGTTCGACATCGAAGACCTACTCGGCAGCGCAATTGGCCGCCGGCGTGAATCTCGCGGAAGACTTCGCCGAAAATCCGTTTTCATCGGCGTTCAACAAAGTGGACGCAGCCGTGGCCGCGAAACAGGCTTACGAGACGCATCAAATCAAAAACATTTTCCACGGCCCGGAATTCAAGCTCGAACCCGACACGATGGTGAAGTTGACGGAGCGTGCTCGTGAACCTCTGGTGACGGCGATCAAGAAGGCATTCGTGCCGGTGACGCACACGATCCGAATCGAAGCGGAATAGGCGCGCCACGGGCCGCCGCTAAAATTTCATGATCAACAGGATGGACGTAAAACCGTCTCGTTCGTTTTGCCCGTGGAATTCGTAGCTGCGGTCCACGTGCCTGACATTCAATTCAAAATGCCGTGAGGTGAACGCGATGCCGAAGCGCGCCTCGGCCACGAACGGTTCTTTGTTCACGCTGTGGCTTTCGCGAAAATTATTGCCATCGAGAAAAATGTCCACGACCACGGCCTGCCCGTAGAGGCCGCCGAACAGATACGCGCCGAGGTCCGCGCCGCCGTGACTCTCGTTGAGGCCGAACTCATTCGGGATGTTGTAGCCCGCGCGCAATGAGCTTCCCGCGTGGAAATCCGTCCGGACGTTGCCAAGATTGCATCCCGCCTCAGGCAACAATTGCAGAGACCATTTATCGCCCAGAACGAAGCGATGCCGGCGGTCATAACCTAATTGCACGCCGACCTCGGTGTTAATCTGGTGCCGCCATCCATTCGGCCGATCGAATCCCCAGAAATGGTGCCACGTGATCTGCGCATCGTCCGCTTGCGATTCCGGGCCGACCACGCCCGCATCCAGTCGAAATGTTTCCATGAGCTCCATGCCTCTCCCGTTTGTTCCGCGCTGTTGAAAAATCGCGGCGCCGTAAAGCCACCCCGCATAGGGGCGATCGCCGCGGATGAGTTGATGGGCCGAAATGTTCTCCGGTGTGTAGATTTCCTGGCCGCCTTCGAGGCCCCACTTCCAGCGCGCGGCCTCGTAACCGAGAGAGGGCGTGTGCGCCGTCATCCAATTCTCGCTGGCGTAGTCGCGCGACAGGAAACTGAGCCTCGAGCCTTGCGTGTAATGGCGGTCCGACAATCGCGAATCATTTTCTTCGTGAACCACCAGGACGGCGCGGTCCCAGCCATTGTCCGCGCGCATCGCTCCGGAAAAGAGAATGGAAATCGCGGCCCACGCGAGCGCGCCAAAGAATCGTCGGTTGTGCATTGGGAAAAAATGGAGCGGGCGAAGGGAATCGAACCCTCGTGGCCAGTTTGGAAGACTGGAGCTCTACCATTGAGCTACGCCCGCTTCAGATGGGCCGCAGTTTACCGGCGACCAGTGCCTTGTCAATGCGGGCACCCAGGCAGGCGTTCAGTGCGGTGTAGCAGACCAGCCGCAGCGCTCGCCAGGAACAACGCCGTTGCGGTTGGTCGAGGACGACACATCTGCGTTTCCGTGAGAATTACAGCTAGTTCACGCTTGCCGGGCGTTTCTGCGGCGGGATGCGCTTCTGTCTTTCAGGGAATTCCTCCGCCGAATGCAGGGCGTTACCCGCAGCATCGATTAGTCGAGGCGTGATGAAGAAGAACAGTGCCTTCTCCGTGTAGTTCGTGGTGATCGTTCTGTTGGCGTCGCGTTCTTTCTCCATGTTTCTCGCTGTGCCCGCAGAGATCACGATGGTCTATCCATCCCAGACGAGCGCGGTGGTCGAGGTTTGGCGCAATCGAAATTTCGGCAACGGCACCGGGCTGGATTGACCGTTTGATTGTGCCGATCCAGCCTTCGCTGGCTGAACGGTTGTCGGATCTTCATAGCCCAGAAATTCTTTCAAAGAAGGCATGACCGTCATTTGAATCGTATAACCGTCGGCTTGGACGTACGGGATTAAGTCGAATGACGGGTCCGAGTTCAAAAGGCTGGGCAATGGGTTGAATCGCATCCGGCGCTTTGTTCTTTGGATCGATGTTCAGATCTGTCACGACGTAGCGTATGTCCACGACTTTGATTTGCGCCTGCCGCCCGCTCAGGGTGGTTACTTCGGGCGCGTTCAAGAGATCAGTTGCTCCGATTTGTTTCATCGCTCGCATCACCTCGTGAAACTGGTCCTCGGTAAGGATGCTCGTGACGGAAACGTTCGTGATGGTGGATGAAGGCCCTGGCCCCACGTACCAAGACGCAGCGCTGTGCAGTACGTCCACCGGCACTCCCAGCACCTTGACGCGGATGCTCACCTGCGGCGGACTCGTATTCAGTAACTGCACGGCCTTCTCCACCACATCGAGATCGGGCAAGGTGGCCCGGACCATCAAGACGCCCGTCCGCTCGTTGAAGAACACGCTCTTACCGGGTGCGCTTAGGGCGACTCCAGCTTTCTCCCAGAAGGAGTGAAACATGCCGAGGAGCGCGTTCGTTTCGCCCGCCTCGTCAAAGATGGGCG
>DATHKK010000347.1:0-4343 GCA_035489355.1 Candidatus Limnocylindria bacterium | reverse complement strand
AACGGTTACGCCGTCGCCGCCTTCTCCATGCCCGATTACGCAATCAACCTCGGCGACTCCAGCACCAACGGTTTGATCCTCGGCTTCGCGGCGCAAGACATTGGCGGTCCGCTGCGACCCGGATCGAATTTCACGTGCGATAACGAGACCATTGAGATCATTGGTGGCGGCGTGGACTACTGGGGAACGGCGGACCAGGCGTACATCGTCACGACCAATGTGTCGGGCAACTTCGACGCGCGTGTTCAGGTCACGTCGTTGCGCGGGTCGAACGCGATTGCCAAGGGACTGCTCATTGCCCGCGAGACGACGAACGCTGACAGCGCCGGCATCCATATTTCCGTGAACCCGCCGACGGGCCGCAATCAGGTGGAAATGGGAATTCGCTCTGTGCTCGCGGGCGCGACGGCTGGGGTCGGCACGAACTTCGTTCCGGCTGGTGTTCCCAATGCCTGGATGCGCCTCACTCGCGTCGGCAATCTTTTCACGGGTTACCGCAGTTCCAATGGCGTGGACTGGGTGCAATTGGGCCAAACCAATCAGGTTTTTGCGGAAAACCTGGCCGTGGGATTCGGCGTCAGCGCCCACGACACCAATTTGTGGGCGACCGGCACGTTCAAGAATTTTGCGGTCGGTTCACCCTTTCCTGGAACGTTTCCACAAATCGTCGCGGCCCAATTCACCGCCGGCGTTTTTTCCGCCTCATTCACCAGTACCAACGGTACGATCTACGAAGTTCAATACAGCCACAGCATCGCCATCTCGAAGCCATGCATCGGCTTCGAGGCCTGTCCCGACCCGCCGGTGCAGGAACCGTGGTTCACATTGACGAACATCGTCGGCGACGGCGCGCTGAAGACGTTCATCGACTCAGCGCCCGCGGTGGATCGGCGCTTCTACCGTCTCTTGCTGCACTGAGCGGCGAGTGAAGGAATCGTTTGCGAAGCAGCGACTTGGCGATGGTAACCGTGGCTTTCAAGCCACGGTTCGGAACGCCTACGGTTCATGCGTCGCTCCGCGACGCGGGCCATCGCGCACGCCGGACCGTGGGATAAAATCCCACGGCTACCATCACCTCATCGCTCCGCGATGCCATCTCGATGATCCAGCGCCTCTGTATCGTCGTCCATCGTCGTTCATCTGCGGTTAAAACTGGATGGCTCAAAGCCGCACGCCAAACAATCGCAGGAGCAGACGCGTCCGTTCGAGGCTGGCCTTGGGACCGGTCGTGAGTTCGCGCGTGGCAACCGTGAACATGACGCCGACGAACCATCTCTCCACGTCGGCTTCGGTTTTCAAATTCCTGCCGACCTGTTCCTTGATGCCGAGGTTGATGACCTCATTATTTCGCGGGTCCCTTTCGTCCGTGATTCTGATTCTGCCAATCGTGAGGTAAAGCGTGTCGATGCCGCCGAAATCAATGCCGGGAACGTTGCTCTTCCCTTTTTGCCCGGAGGATTTCTTCTTCGTCTCCTTCTCCATCAACTCGATGTTCGTCTTGCCGCTTTTATTTCTCACGATGTGAACTTCCGTCAGATTCAGCCGTACCGTTTTGAAACGCAGCTTGCCGTCGCGAATATCACCCGGCACGTACTCGATGCGCAGTTCCGGCATCTCCAGGAAGGTCCCGCCGCCGAAGTCGGCTGTGTTGTAGATCTTCAGTCCCTCCATGCTGACCGTCGGGGTGGCGAGGCCGACATCCATCTTTTCGATCTTTGCGTCCATGCCGGTGTTGGCGCGCAGGTTCCGCTCCGCGAGCGACTTGGCGATTTCATCCTTGAGCAGCACACCGATGACGGCGAGCACGAGGACGAGAAAGAAGAGCGTGACGAAAAGGCGAATGGCCCAGCGGAAAAAAGTTTTCATGGTCGTGCGCCGTCAGTTGTCAATCGACAGCCCCGGCAAGTCCAACGGATTTTGTTCCCGGCTTAATCGTAATCTTCGGCGTGAAAGGTAGGGCGCGTCGCTCCGCGCGCGCCGGCCCGGAGCCAGAATCCCCGACGAGAGTGCGTTCCTCTTCGGTCGCGGCGCGCGCGGACCGACGCGCCCCACCAGCAATAGTCAGACCGGAATATCCTCCGGGCGCACTTCCAAACACTCATCCTGATCCTCCCAAATCACGGCCGGGTAAAATTCCAGCAACTGCACGGCGAGTTTGCGCCCCGCGAAGGCGAGCAACTCCTCCGCTTCTTCCGCTGCGTCCTCCAGTTTGTCCTGATACTGCTTCGCGGGTTTCTGCTTCGCTTCGTCCCAGTGCGCGACCGCATGAACCGGCGCATATTCGTCAGCCCACTTCGCCAATTCGACTCGAAGGGCTTCGGGCAAATCATCGAACTCCACGGCTGTTCCGCCGCAATGCGTGCAGCCGAGGCCCGACTCTTTCACGTCTCGTGTAAGCAGCGGCACAAGCGGGGCTCGGCAGCACGCCGCCTCCGTGTAAGCCGCTGGAATGGTGGCGAGCCGTTGCACGGACAAGCCGCGATCGTTCGCCGTTTGGGCCGCAAGCCGATACGCGCCGAGCAACGGATGTGAGAGCCGCCACGCGGAGCCTTCCATCTGCCCGAGTGTTTGTGCAACCCAGCGCGCGAGTTTCAGATCATCGAATTCTTTGAACACCTTGGCGTATTCGAGCCAAAGTTTGTCCAGTGGTGATTCCGGGTGTACCGCCATCCACGCCAAGATGCGGGAAGGCTGGCGCTTCGTCGAGAGCCGACCGCTTTCGGCTTTCCGCTGCGGGCTTTCCCATTTAAGAAATGCCCGTGCCGCCCGCGTTGAAGCCAAAACTTTCTACCTCCGTCCACGACCTCGCGGGCGTCGGTCCGGAGCGCGCGGCTCAATTGGAGCGGTTGAAAATTTTCACCGTGGAAGATCTGCTGTTGCACCGCCCGCATCGCTACGAAGATCGACGGCACTTCATTTCCATCGCCGAGTTGAAGTTGAAAGAGCCGGCCACAGTGCGGGGAAAAATTGTCGCGCAAGGGCTGAAACATTACTCCCAGCGCCGCAAATCGATCTTTGAATTCGTGCTCGATGACGGCACAGCGCGCTTGCACTGCCGCTGGTGGAACCTGTCGTTCATGGGAAAATATTTTCACGTGGGCGACGAAGTGATGGTTTTCGGCAAACCGCTTTCGCTCAAGCCGCGCACCATCGATCATCCCGATACCGAAGTCCTGGACCCAGGCGAGGATCCTTCCATCCATCTCGACCGCATCGTTCCAATTTATCCGCTCACGGATGGTTTGCCGCAGCGCTGGCTGCGCTCGCTGATGTGGCGCGCACTGGAAGAACACGAATCGCAGATCGAGGAGTCTCGGCTGGAACTGTTGAAACTCATTGGCGAAAAATATCCCACGCGCGCCAATGCCGTTCACATGCTGCATTTCCCGGAGGAACGCCACGACGCCGACGTCGCGCGACAACGGCTGGCGTTCGATGAACTGTTCGCGCTGCAACTGGAAATTCAGCGCCGCCGCCGCGCCCTGGAGGCGAATGCGCAGGCGCTGCCTTGCGGCGGGACGAATCAACTCATGCGGCCGTTTCTCGCGGCGCTCGGTTTCAAACTCACGGCGGCGCAGACGCGTGTGCTGCGCGAAGTGCGGACGGACATGAGCGGTGCCGCGCCGATGCGCCGCTTGTTGCAAGGCGATGTCGGCTCCGGCAAGACCGCCGTCGCCGCGTGCAGCGCGCTAATGGCGCTGGAGAGCGGTTTCAACGTCGCGCTGATGGCGCCGACAGAAATTCTCGCGGAGCAACACTTTCAGAATTTCACGCGCTGGCTGATGCCGCTCGGCGTGCGCGTGGAGTTGCAAACAGGAGCGAGAAAGACAGTTGAGAGTTCAGAGTTGAGAGTTGGAGATCAAAATTCTCAACTCTTCATCGGCACGCACGCGCTTATCACTTCCGGTTTTCAGATTCCAAGGCTCGGACTCGTGATCATCGATGAACAGCACAAGTTTGGCGTCGCGCAACGCGAGCAACTTGTGCGGAAGGGGCGTTATCCGCACCTGCTCGTCATGACGGCCACGCCGATCCCGCGCACTTTGGGGCTGACGCTTTACGGCGATCTGGATTCTTCGGTCATCGACGAGTTGCCGGCGAACCGCGGGCGCATTCGGACGTTTGTCCGCAGTTCGGAACAGTTGTCCAAAGTCCACGAGTTCATTTGCGGCAAGTTGAAGGAAGGGCGCCAGGCTTACGTGGTTTACTCGCGCGTGGATTCACCGGACACGGAGGCTGGCATCAAAGCAGTCACGGAAGAGTTCAAACGGCTGCAAAAGGAATTCGCACCTTACCAGGTTGCCTTGCTCCACGGACGGTTGCACGCGCGCGACAAGGAATCG
>DATHKK010000346.1:0-2073 GCA_035489355.1 Candidatus Limnocylindria bacterium | reverse complement strand
GGAATAGAGTTCTTTCGGGTGCTGGCGCTCAACGACCATTCCGCAAAAGGAGGGCTGGTCTGCGCGAATGCCACGTTCCTGTTCAACCAAACAAAAAATATGCGCTCTGCGTTACGAACTCTCGTTGCCGCCAGCCTGGTTTGCATCGGCGTCACGGCCGCTCCCGCCCTCGCCCAATCCGACGTTGTTCTTTTCGGGCTGACCAATTCATGGCGTTACAACCAGATCACCTCGTACGACGGCGTGAACTGGACGGCGCCCGGTTTCAACGACGCAGGCCTGCCGATGGGCCGGAGCGTGCTCGGGCGGGAGGACGCGAACAATTCGTTCGTGACGGCGCAGACCAACACGGCGCTGACGCTGGGGCGTAACACGTATTACTTCCGCAAGCACTTCACGTTCGCTCACAGCCCACGAGGCGTGGCGCTGACATTTTCAAATATCGTGGACGACGGCGCGGTGTTTTACCTTAACGGCGTGGAAGTGGCGCGACAGTTCATGGTTGATGCCACTGCGCCAGCAACCTACGCGACGCTGGCGGCGAACCACGAAGCCACGGGCATGGATGCGTTCACCATTAGCGGGCCGGTTGTGGAAACAAATCTGGTGCAGGGCGATAACGTGCTGGCTGTGGAGGTGCATCAAACCACCGCCGGCAGCAGCGACATCGTCTTCGGCAGCGCGCTGAGCGCGAGCTTCACGCTCACACCATTGCCGCTGAACTTTCCCGTCACGCCGCCATCGTTCGGCTACGACATGGTGAACGCTTTTCCCGGTTTGAATTTGGCCAGCCCGTTTGCATCGCCACTCCGCCCGGCGAAACCAATCGTCTTTTTGTGCTGAGCAAGAACGGGCAGATGTACGTGATTACAAATCTGGCCAATCCCACTCTGACGCCGTTCATGAGCCTGGTTGGTCGCGTTTTCGCCGGCAGCGAGTCGGGCCTGATTGGACTGGCGTTCCATCCGGACTACGCCAATCCCACGAACCGCTATTTCTTTTTGTTCTACTCGCTGAACACGAACTCGCCGGCCGGTACGGCCCTGCACCAGCGCATCTCGCGTTTCCAAACTTCAGCTTCGAACCCCAATCAAGCGCTGACCACCACAGAGGTCGTGCTGATTCAACAGAGAGATCCCGCGGGCAATCACAACGGCGGCGATCTGCACTTCGGGCCGGACGGTTACCTTTACACTTCACTCGGTGATGGTGGGACGCAATACGACGGCGATCGCCACAGCCAAATGATTTCCTCGAACTTTTTCTCCGCCATCATGCGTCTCGATGTGGACGCGCCCCCGCGCCCTGGCAGCCTCGTGCCGAATCCGCACGCCGCGAATACCAACGCGGGGAGCAGCACGATTAACTACCGCATTCCCGCGGACAACCCGTACATCGGGTTTACGAGTTTCGATGGCAGGACGATCGATCCAAATCGGGTTCGCACGGAGTTTTACACCGTTGGTTTTCGGAACCCCTGGCGCTTCTCGTTCGATCCTCCACCGGATTTCTTTATTGCGGCGACGTGGGCCAGGACACGTGGGGAGGAAGTCAGCATCATCACCAAGGGCGGCAACTACGGCTGGGCTTACCTCGAAGGACTTCACCCCGGCTATCGCCCGACGAACACCGTCGTCGGCCCGCTCATTCCGCCGATTCAGGAATACCGCCACGGCAGCGCGGCGGACCAAGGCAACTCCATCACGGGCGGCGTCGTCTATCGCGGGAATCGGCTGTCACAACTGAACGGCTGGTACGTCTTCGCCGATTACGTCAGCGGCAACATCTGGCGCTTGCGCTACGATGGGACGAACACGATTCCTTTTCAACACATCGCCCAGCGCAACGGAATCTCTGCTTTCGGAATCGATCCCTCCAACGACGACGTGCTCCTGGCCAGTCTTCCTGACGGCGCGCTCTATCGGCTCGTTTACAACACCAACACGACGATCGGAACGCCGCTGCCACCGACGCTGGCGGACACGGGCGCGTTCACGAACCTCACATCGATCACGAATCAAACGCAGACGCTACCGGCGAGCGGAGGCATCGTTGCCTACGATATCAACGTGC
>DATHKK010000345.1:0-4800 GCA_035489355.1 Candidatus Limnocylindria bacterium | reverse complement strand
CTGGCCGGTATTTCCTGGGCGCGGATGATGTTTCGAATCTGGATGATCGCGATCTCTCCGATGTGCGCGGCGCGCGTCTGGGGTTCATCTTTCAATCCTACAATTTGATCCAACAGCTCACCGTCGTGGAGAACATCGAGGTGCCGCTCTTCTATCAGGGTTGCGGCGAGGACGAGATGCGTGAGCGCGCCGTTGCGTTGGCGAAAACGGTCGGCCTCGAAGATCGTCTCGATCACAAGCCGTTCGAGCTTTCCGGCGGCCAGCAGCAACGCGTTGCCATCGCGCGCGCGCTCGTGAACGACCCACTCGTCATCCTCGCTGATGAGCCGACGGGGAATCTGGATTCGGCTTCCGGCGTGGAAATTCTGAGAGTCTTCGACGAACTGCACGGCCGCGGCAAGACGCTCATCCTCGTCACGCACGACCAAGAGGTGGGACGCCGCGCCCAACGCACCGTACGACTGCGCGATGGCTTGGTGGATACCGATGTGCGTTATCCCAAACGTTGAGGCATCAAAGATGAAACGTGCATTCCCAGGACTGGCGCTTGTCGTTTCTCCCTCTCCCCTCAACGGGGAGAGGGTAGGGGTGAGGGGTGAGAGGCACGAACTGATCTGGATATGTGAAGGCTTCGAGCCGGATCACCCCTCACCCTCAATCCCTCTCCCCGTTGAGGGGAGAGGGAAGCACCGCCACGCCATTCCCCGCCTTCTTCGCCATTCGTGAAAACTTCCTTCCCTCCGTTTCAACGCGCGCGTCCGGCGTCCGGCCCGCGCCTGGGACGTTTGAAGCGCATCGTTCGCCTCGGCATCAAGACGCTTTGGCTGCATCGCCTCCGTTCGCTTCTCACGATGTTGGGGATTGTGTTCGGCGTTTGCTCGGTGATTGCCATGCTCGCGATCGGCGAAGGTGCGAGTCATGAGGCGCAGGAACAGATTAAAAATCTAGGCAGCCAAAACATCATTCTCCGCAGCGTGAAGCCGCCCGAGCAGGCGAAGGCGTCAGACCAGGGCAGCCAGCAAAGCTATGTGCTGCAATACGGCCTGACCTACGCCGATGTGAAACGCATTCGCGCCACCATCACCGATGTGCAGTTGATTCTGCCCAGCCGCATCATGCGCGAATACGTTTGGAACATTGATCGCCGTCTCGACTGCGAAATTGTGGCGACGGTTCCGTGGTATCCCACCTTGCGCCACCACGAGGTGGTGGCGGGGCGCTTCTTCACTGACCACGAGATGGATGCGAAGTCGAGCGTATGCGTGCTGGGCGCGGAGCTTGTTCCCGTGTTATTCCCGCTCGGCTCACCGCTTGGCCAACACGTGCGCGTCGGTGGCAGCTATTATCAGGTCGTGGGCGTGATGGCCGTTCGCACAAAGAACCCGGAAACAGGTGGCGACGGGCAGCGAAATTCACAAACCATCGCCAATACCATGTTCATTCCACTGGAGACGGCGAAGACCCGTTACGGCGAAATCTTGCGCAAGGTCCGCAGCGGCAGCTTCGAGCAGGAACGAGTGGAACTCCATGAACTCACGGTTGAAGTCGCGTCCGCGGATCAAGTGATGGCCACGGCGGACGCAGTGACAGCGTTGCTGGAGAGGCATCACAAAAAGAAGGACTACGAGATCGTGGTGCCGCTGGAATTGCTCCGGCGCGCGGAGCGAACGAAGCAGATTTTCAACATCGTCCTCGGTTCCATCGCGGCGATTTCATTGCTCGTGGGCGGCATCGGCATCATGAACATCATGCTGGCCAGCGTGACGGAGCGCACGCGCGAGATTGGCATTCGCCGCGCGTTGGGCGCCAAGCGCGAAGACATCATCACGCAATTCCTCGTCGAGGCGATCATCCTCTCTGCGGCTGGTGGAATTCTCGGCGTACTCCTGGGCGTGATTATTCCGCACTTCGTCAGCCAATTCGCGGGCATGAGGACCATCGTCACCTTTTGGTCGCCGTTCCTCGCCTTCACGATTTCAGGGGCGGTGGGAGTGATCTTCGGCATCTATCCGGCATTCCGCGCGGCGGCGATGGATCCAGTGGAAGCGCTGCGGCACGAGTAATTCTTTGCATCCGAAATATGCGGAACTGATGAGGGTATCCCCATATTTGTCCTACCTGCAGCGTAGATTCAGCGGAAAGACTCGCAAACGTTATGAAACTCAGAAACATTGTCTCGTACTTGATGGAATCCCCAAAAAAGCCATTTTTGAAATGGGCCGGCGCGAAAACGCAGTTGGTCAAGAAGCTCCGCCCCCTTTTTCCAGAAGGTGATTACCGATTCATTGAGCCATTTGTGGGTTCGGGAGTTGTGTTTTTGAACACACAGTATCGGTCGAGTCTTCTTTCGGATTCAAATCAAGACATCATCAGCCTGTATTCTGTCCTGAAGCGAAAGCCACGCGAATTTATTCAGCGGTGTAGAGAGCTTTTCATCGCCGAGAACAATTTCGAGGAGCAGTTCTACAAACTGCGTGCGGAGTTTAATTCGTGCGACAACATAGAGCGCCGTGCGTCAATTTTCGTATATTTGAACCGGCATTGTTTTAATGGGCTTTGTCGGTACAACCAAAAGGGAAAATTCAACACACCTTTCGGAAGATATGAGCACGTTCCATTTCCAAAGGACAAAATGGAAATATTCGCCGAGAAACTGGAAAGTGCGGAATTGCAAAAAGCTGACTTCAGGGTGGTTCTTTCAAAAGCGGGAGATGGTGATGTTGTTTATTGCGACCCGCCGTACGTGCCGTTGACTGCGACCGCAAGTTTTACCAACTACGCGGCTGGCGGGTTCTCGGGAGAGGACCAAGAAGATTTGCGCAAACTTGCTCTTGAGGCCTCGGAGCGAGGTGCAGTGGTGATCCTTTCTAACCACGATACACCGGTTACGCGAAAGTTGTATCGGCAAGCACAAGTAACCGAAGTAATGGTTTCACGAACAATTAGTTGCGATGGGAGAAACAGAAACAAAGTAAAAGAGATAATCGCGGTCTTTGGCAAATCTGAACGTTCCAAGTTTCAACTGAGTTTATGACGAAAGTGACCGCCCGCGATGCCGTTTCCTAAGAGGAAGTGCTCAACAACCCATAGCTGGAATGGCAAGACAGACAAAAGATCAGGAAAAGGCATTCGAGTTCCTCCGAAGAAAATTTGACGCGCAAGAGACTTTTTCGAAAAAGGAGTTTCTTAAAGCCACGAATTTTAAGGAGAAGTCTTTCGATACCTATTTTTCAAAACAGTTCTCCGGCTTGCTCAAAGAAATTGGTCTCGATCAATTTCGAGTAAGCGGCGTTTTCCGGCAGTTTCGAACTTGGAAACGTTTTTCCCAAAATGTCG
This sequence comes from Candidatus Limnocylindria bacterium, assembly GCA_035489355.1. GTDB lineage: Bacteria > Verrucomicrobiota > Verrucomicrobiia > Limisphaerales > SIBH01 > JANNGC01. The sequence goes on along the minus strand of DATHKK010000345.1, from coordinate 1,464 downwards.
TAAGTCAGAAGCGCAAATTCGTACGGCAATACGTGATGGCTTCTTACGGCAACGTCGTCATTTTCGAATTCTACCTGCCACTTCGAAATGAACTTTGGCTGCGTGAAACCTTAGACGCAGTTTTTTTCCGAGATTCAGTCAGACTACGACTAATAGGGGTGCCGGCAGAAGAATTGGCTGCGATGGAGGACGTTGTGAGGTCGGATGGCAATGACTTAAATGAAAGTATTTGCGATTTTGTTTCTGAAAAGTTCGGGGGTTACTCGATCACGTTGGTCAACGGTCGGTTTCGTGCGAATGAGTTAAAAACTAGAACGGAAGTCATGGCCGCAACGACACATGAGCCTTACCTGATCGACGAAACAACGGCGGTTGTTAAGTTCATTGTGCCATGCACTTCGAACGGACCGGAATCGGTCGAGGCTGAGGCAGAGATGATCCGGGTTTTATTCAATCACTTATTTGTTCAAAGCATTCTGGAATTGGTAAATGGCGAAGACGAAATCTGGGTTTTGGAAAGTGGTATTCGTTATCGTCTGCAAAAACACTGTGCTCGGGACTGATTATGGCTGGACGCGCACTCGCGGTTACCAACGGTGGAGAACTAGCCAAGCTGGTCGTCACGCTCGGCGCCCAGCTTAATCTCGAAGCAAAAGAACAGGTGCGTGTCGCGCGCCGCATCTGGGGTGCGGAGCGGCGCATCGATGTGGTGCTGATTCACCCAACGACGCGCAAGACACTGGGCATTGAGTGCAAATTCCAGTCCGTCGTGGGCAGCGCCGAGGAAAAAATTCCCGCGATCATCAAGGACATCGATGCATGGCCGATCCCAGGCCTGGTCGTCTTTGCCGGGCCGGGCTTTTCCGAGAACATGCGTTCGTTTCTGATTTCAACCGGCAAGGCCGTGGAGTTCGAAGAGCTTCGGCCCTGGCTCTGTTTGTATTTCGGTTTGCCGTTTGATTGAACGCGCCGCAACCTCGCGCGTGAAAATCTCCCGGAACGTAAGGGTAGAGCGGGCTGTCCTCAGCTCGCCGCGCCGACTCTACGTTCGCGGCGCGGTGAGGACACCGCGCCCTACCAGTGTGGTCTCGATTGCATTCGCACTGGTAAGTTGCGCTCTTGTCTTTACGGGCTGCAAATTGCTCAAGCAATCGCCGGCAGATTCGGTCACGCAGCGTCCCCCGAATGTCGTCATCATCTTTTGCGACGACATGGCGTATGCCGACATCTCCCCGTTCGGCGGGAAGACACCCACGCCCAATCTTGCGCGCATGGCCCGCGAAGGCATGCGCTTTACAGATTTCTACGTCGCCCAGGCGGTCTGCTCCGCGTCGCGCGCAGCATTGCTGACCGGATGTTATCCAATCGTGTCGGCATCCAGGGTGCGCTCGGGCCAAAAGCCAAAGTGGGAATCAGTTCCAACGAAGTGACGCTGGCGGAAATTTTGAAGGCGCGCGGCTACGC
>DATHKK010000344.1:0-3150 GCA_035489355.1 Candidatus Limnocylindria bacterium | reverse complement strand
TTCAGCATTCTCTCTCGGGATCACCTTGCCACGCTCTCCGTCGTCTCCGAACTGTGGAACCATTACGCCGCATCGGTTTACAAAGCGCGCTTGCCGGTCGCTTTGCTCCCCAGCACGCGCGGAACTCGATTCGCCGGCGAGTCAAAGCTGAACTTTGTTAGCCTCAGCACTCACGGATTGAGCGCCATATCCGTGTTTGCGGAGACCGTGGGCGTGCGTCTGATGTTTGGCATTGGCATCATCATGCTCCTGAGCTTGGCGCTGGTGGGAGTTGTGGTGGCAGTGCGCCTCGGCACGGCGATGGCGATTCCGGGTTGGGCGACTTCTGCGGTCGGGCTGCTCTTAATCATCGTTCTTCAAATGCTCACGCTCGTCGTGGGACTGACTTTTTCTGTTTTGTTCAGTCGCAACAACCTCACCTTCCTTCCCAGCCGCGATTACCGTTACTTCATCGGTGACATCTCGATCATTTATGGCGACAGGGAATGATTTTACTTACGTCGGCGGCGAACTTGGTTTGTTCTCACACGCGACAAACTGGAAACGCTACTGGAGCAAAAAATTCGCTGCCCATCTTTCGGGTTCGGTGCTCGAAGTAGGTGCCGGCATCGGCACGAACACAGTCTTGCTCCGCCCTTCGACCACCGGTAAATGGACTTGTCTGGAACCGGACGGCAGGCTCGTGGACGAACTCAAATCCGTTCTCGCAAGAAACCGATTCGATCTGTCATGCCGCATTATCGAAGGAACCATTGCGGCTCTGCCGCCTGGAGAGAACTTCGACACGATTATTTACGTGGATGTGCTGGAACACATTCCTGACGATGGCGCCGAATTAACGCGCGCGGCGGATCGCTTGCGACCTAAAGGCAAAGTTGTTGTGCTTTCGCCCGCGCACCAATGGTTGTTTTCGGAGTTTGACCAATCGATCGGACATTGCCGTCGCTACTCGAAGCGCACGCTACTCGCTGCCACGCCAAAAACGTTGCAGCCAGTCAAATGTTTCTACCTCGATTCATGTGGACTGTTTGCGTCGCTCGCCAATCGCGTGCTGTTGCGTCAGAGCATGCCAACTCTTAAGCAAATCCTTTTTTGGGACCGTACCATTGTGCCAGCCTCCCGCGTCTTGGATCGGCTCCTGTTCTATGGCGTCGGCAAATCGGTCATCGGCATCTGGGAACGCAAAGATGCCTGAAGATTCAGTGTTTGCTGAACTTTCAGTTGACAGTCCACGGCCAAAAACGCTGAGATGCGGCCATCTCTGAAAGCCTGAACGCGCTCCCTGTATGTTCGTCGCGCGAGGCAAACCTTAAACCGATGAGTCAGAAAAAAATTAACGTCGCCATCGTGGGACTTGGCTTCGGCGCGGAATTTATCCCCATTTACCAACGGCTGCCCAACGCGAACCTGTACGCCATTTGCCAGCGCACTCAGGAAAAGCTTGATGCCATTGGCGATGCGTTCGGCATCGAAAAGCGTTACACCGATTTCAAGGAACTGCTCAAAGACCCGAATGTCGATGCGGTCCACATCAATTCGCCCATCCCGGATCACGGGTGGCAATCCATCGCCGCGCTGAAGGCCGGCAAGCACGTCGCCTGCACCGTGCCGATGGCCACGAGCATCGAAGACTGCAAGAAAATCGTCGAACTCGTGAAGAAGACCGGGCTGAAATACATGATGGCCGAGACCGTCGTGTATGCGCGCGAGTATTTATTCATGAAGGAACTGCTCGACGCGGGCAAACTCGGCAAGTTGCAGTTCGTGCAGGCGAGTCATCAGCAGGACATGGATGGATGGCCGAATTACTGGCCCGGTCTGCCGCCGATGTGGTACGCCACGCATTGCGTCGGCCCGGTCGCGGGTCTAATCGGCAAGCCCGCTGAATACGTTTCCTGTTTTGGCAGCGGAACCATTCGCAAAGAACTGGTGAAGAAGTACGGCTCACCCTTCGCCGTCGAGAGCGCGCACATTCACTTTAAAGACACGGACGTGAACGCGCGCATCATTCGCTCGCTCTTCGACACCGCGCGCCAGTATCGCGAAAGCATCGATGTTTACGGCAGCAAAGCTTCGGTCGAATGGCCGCTCATCGAACACGAACCGCTAGTGCTGCACACGGCGAAGTTGCCCGAACACAAGATTCCTAAGCACGTCAAGGCGCCGGATTACGCGAAGCGGTTGCCCAAATCGATCCAGCCATTCACCACGAAGGGCGTGTACGATCTGGGAAAGAAGACGCACCTCAGTTTCGTGCAGGGCGCCGGCCACGGCGGCTCGCATCCGCATCTGGTGAATGAATTTGTCAACGCACTCGTGGAGGACCGTGATCCATTCCCGAATGCGCGGCAATCCGCGAACTGGACCTGCGTCGGACTTTGCGCCCATGAGTCGGCGCTCAAAGGCGGAGCGATCGTGAAACTCCCGGCATTCACTCAGTAATAAAATAGAACGCACAACTATGACTAACGTTGACAACACTCCCATCGCGCCGAACGCGAAGCGGCTCCTTTGGGCCGGCTTCATGGCCATTCTCGCAGCAGGCGTTGGGTTCTCAATTCGCGCTGGCATTCTTGGCCAGTGGGCCGAGCAGTACGGCTTTACTCAGACCGAACTTGGCGCCATTACCGGCGGCGGACTGACTGGATTCGGCATTATCATTCTGTTGGGAGCACTAATCGCCGACAAGGTCGGCTACGGTAAGCTGATGGTGACCGCTTTCGTCATGCATGCGATTTCCGCCGTTCTGACCCTGGCTGCGGGAGCGGCTTTTGCTTCAGGTGGAAAGACCGCCGCGTTTCAGTGCTTGTTCTGGGGTATGTTTCTTTTTGCGGTTGGAAACGGCATCGCCGAGGCGGTGGTCAACCCTCTGGTTGCGACGTTGTTTCCGAAGGAAAAGACCCACTACCTGAATATTCTTCACGCGGGTTGGCCCGGTGGATTGATTATTGGCGGGTTAGCTTCGTATTTCATGAATGCCGAAGGAGCAAAGCCGGTGGGCTGGCAGATTCAGATCTCGTTGTTTCTGCTGCCGGTGCTTTTGTACGGTCTGATGCTGCTTGGCCAACGCTTTCCAAAATCAGAGGCGAGCCAGCATGGTGTTCGGTACGTGGACATGCTTCGGGAATTGGGGATTCTTGGTGCCGCTGT
>DATHKK010000343.1:0-6281 GCA_035489355.1 Candidatus Limnocylindria bacterium | reverse complement strand
GTCCGGCGTGCGCACCATCGAGGTGAACAACGCCTTCGGCCCGCCGGCGCCGGAGCGCTACTTCCGCATCGTGACGCCCCAGGCGCCGTAATAGGGGGACGAACAATTCAGAAACGGCGGACAGCGATGTCCGCCGTTTTTTTGGCGAGGCAGGATGGCATGCCGACGGGTGAAAGGGTAAGGCGCGCCGCTCTGCGATTGGAATAAAATGGCGCCTTTGCCAGACGCCGCGTGCGCGGAGCGACGCGCCCTACCATCAACGGTTTGGGCGACACGCCCTCAAGATGCGCCTCCATTGCCGCGATAGGACAAAAATGTTGTGGCGGTGTTTCACCAAGGGAGTAGAAGAGAACAAACAAATCACCCAACCACGGAGGAATTATGGCCACAGCAATCAAAACAAAATTCCGCGTCCATCCCGGCAACGGCAAAGCCAGTGGCGCCGCATCGCGGCCTCAGCCTCCGATCAGTTCGCGAGTGCAAAGCTTCGTGCGCGGCGCGAAAAAGAATCTGATCGATGGCAAATGGGTTTCGGCTGCGAGCGCCGAAACATTTCCTGTTTTCAACCCGGCCACGGGCGAAGTCATTGCGCAGTGCGCTTCCGGCGCGGCCGAGGACATCAACCGCGCCGTGATCGCGGCGCGGCGCGCGTTCGAGTCCGGCGCGTGGCGGCGCCTGTCGCCTTCGGAACGCGGGCGCATGATTTGGCGGCTCGGCGATTTGATTCTGGAGCATGCGGACGAACTCGCCGAAATCGAATCTCTCGACAATGGCAAACCGCGCACGGTCGCGCGCGTGGCTGACGTGCCGCTCGCCGCCGACTTGTTTCATTACATGGCGGGCTGGGCCACGAAAATCGAGGGCCACACCATTCCCATCAGCGTCCCGTACGCGCCGGGCGCGCGCTTTCATGCGTTCACGAAGCGCGAGCCGATCGGCGTGATTGGCCAAATCATTCCCTGGAATTTTCCGTTGCTTATGGCGGCGTGGAAACTCGGACCCGCGCTGGCCACGGGAAATTGCATCGTGTTGAAACCCGCCGAGCAAACGCCTTTGAGCGCGTTGCGTCTGGCTGAACTCGCGCTCGAAGCGGGGTTGCCGCCCGGCGTCTTGAACGTCGTGACCGGCTACGGCGAAACGGCGGGCGCGGCGCTGGCGGCGCATCCTGATGTGGACAAGATCGCCTTCACCGGATCGACCGAAGTTGGAAAATTGATCGTGAAAGCCGCGGCGGGAAACCTGAAAAAGGTGAGCCTCGAATTGGGCGGCAAATCTCCGAACGTCGTGTTCCGTGATGTCGGCGATTTGGATCAAGCCATCGCCGGTGCGGCGAATGCCATCTTCTTCAACCACGGCCAGTGCTGCTGCGCCGGCTCGCGGCTCATGGTCGAGAAAGGAATTTTCGATCAAGTCGTCGAAGGCGTGGCGGCGCACGCGAAGAAAATCAAACTCGGCCCTGGCCTCGATGCCAACACGCAGATGGGGCCGCTCGTTTCCGAAGAACAGTTCCATCGCTTGACGCATTACATGAACGCCGGACGCCAGGATGGCGCGTGCGTAATGACGGGCGGCGAGCGCCACGGCACCCGCGGTTATTTCGTGAAGCCGACCGTGATTAAAGGCGTGCATGCGAACATGAGCGTGGTGCGCGAGGAGATTTTTGGGCCGGTGGTCGTGGCCGAGCCTTTCAGCGACTTGGACGATCTCGTGCGCCGCGCGAACGAAACCAATTACGGCCTCGCCGCGGGCGTGTGGACGCGCGACATCTCGAAGGCGCACCTCGTGGCGGAGCAGCTTCGCGCCGGGACGGTGTGGATCAACTGCTACAACGTGTTCGACGCGGCGCTGCCCTTTGGCGGCTACAAGCAATCAGGCTGGGGCCGTGAGATGGGCCATGAGGCGTTGGAACTGTACACGGAAACCAAGGCCGTGGTGATTGGGCTGTAGAGGAACCCGATTGGATCGAGCGTAAAGCGAAGGTTTACGAACCGGCACTGTTAGGCAAGCAGCGCAGCCGAGATGCGGACGACGACCCGTTTCTGGCGTGCGCTCTTGCGTGCGCCGCCAAGACGATCGTTTCCAAGGACAAAGACTTGCTCGTTTTGGAAAAGCCCTTCGGCATTGAAATCGTGACTCCCACGACAATTCCTCGCGTCGGCTGTCTTGAAACCGCAATTGCCAGAGAACGGACTCGCTTCCATTTTGTGAAGGACGATTTTCGACCCGGGTTCGCGCCGCGCGGCACGCTGTCGCAAAGGTCTCCGTCCGCGCGCCATGCGATGGCGAGAGCGATTTTGCTCTGTGTTGTCACCTGCCGCTCGAAGGCACGCGAATTTTTCAGCCTTGGGCGATCATACGTCCAGCCCCATCCACGCCGCGTTTTTCTTCGATGAGGCCACGACGGCTTCGATGAATGCCATGCCGCGGACGCCGTCCTGGATTTTCGGGAAGTCGTTGGCGGGATCGTCCTTCGCGAGTTTCTTGCCGTCGAGGCGTGCGCGGATCGCGCTGGCGAAGTTTTTGTAAATGTTCGCGAAGGCTTCGAGGTACCCTTCCGGGTGCGCAGGCGGCGTGCGCGTCGCGGCTTTGGCGTTGGCTCCGAGATAGCCTAGGCCCGTGCGATAAGTTTCGATCGGTTTATCGAGCCACTTCACGTGCATCGTGTTCGGAAAACGCTGGTGCCACTCGATGCTGCCGAGTTCGCCATAGACGCGGATGTTTAAGTTGTTCTCTTCGCCCACAGAAATTTGCGAGCAATGCAGCACGCCCTTGGCGCCACCTTTGAAACGCAGCAGCACGTTCGCATCGTCATCGAGCTTGCGGCCCTTGACGAAACTTGTGATGTCGGCGGCGAGTTCTTGAATCTGCAAACCGGTGATGTATTCCGCGAGATTCTCCGCGTGCGTGCCGATATCTCCCACACAACCTCCAGCACCGCTGCGCTTCGGGTCGGTGCGCCATGCGGCTTGTTTCTGACCACTGGCTTCGAGGCGGGTGGCGAGCCAGCCTTGCGGATATTCGGCGACGACTTTGCGAATTTTACCCAGCTTGCCGGCGCGAATCATGTCCCGCGCTTCTTTCACGAGCGGGTAGCCGGTGTAATTGTGCGTGAGGCCGTAGAGCAAACCCGTGCGCTTCACCACATCGGCGAGTTTCTTCGCTTCGGCGAGGTTCAGCGTCGCCGGCTTGTCGCTCAAAACGTGAAACCCATTTTCCAACGCGAGCTTGGCGGGCGGGAAGTGCATGTGGTTCGGCGTGACGATGGAAACGAAGTCCATGCGCTCGCCGTCGGGCAGTTTGGCTTCGGTACGAATCATTTCCTCAAAGGTGCCGTAGCAACGGTCCGGCGGCAGAAACAGGTCCGAGCCGCTGGCCTTCGAGCGTTCCGGGTCGGATGAAAACGCGCCGCAGACCAATTCGATCTGCTGATCCATGGCCGCGGCGATGCGATGCACCGCGCCGATGAACGCCCCGCGTCCGCCGCCCACCATCCCGTAACGAATTTTTCGACTCATAAAACCTGTGCCTCGAGTTTGCGTTGTGTGTTTCCCGCCAAAGTTATTGCGTGGAATTTCGCGCGGACTCTATATTCCGCGACATTTGCGAGTCAACGATTCGCCAATTCGCTGAATGCAGATTCACATCCTGAAACCCGGAATTTATCGCGCGGCCACCGGCGCGAACTCGAACCTTGACGACAATTCGCGCGTTGCTGCGCGCGGCGAAGAGAACGCGATTATCCATCACTGCTGGATTTGATCCCATGCCGACCTTTACCGCTGCACAAATCGCGCAACAACTCGACGCCGAACTCGTCGGCGACGGTTCCGTTCAACTCACTGGGTTTGCGCCGGCGGATCGGGCGCAAGACGGGCACCTGACGTTTGCCGAGAACGAGGAATACTTGGCCAAGGCAGAGCAGGGCGGGGCTTCGGCCATTCTCGCGGGCGCAAATGCGACTTCATCCATCAAGACTTTGCTGCGCGTGAAGAGCCCGCGCGTGGCCTTTGCGAAAGTGTTGCCGTTGTTTTTCCCGGAGCCGCAGTTCCCGCCCGGCATTCATCCGAGCGCCATCGTCGCGCCATCGTCGCAAATCGATCCCACGGTGCATATCGGACCGTACTGCGTCATCGGCGAACGCGTGAAGATTGGCGCGCGCTCGGCGTTGCTGGGCGGCAATCACATTGGCGACGATGTGCATCTCGGCGATGACGCTCGGGTCTTTCCCAACGTGGCCATCTACGCGCGGTCACAGATCGGCCATCGCGTCCGCATTCACGCTGGCGCGGTAATTGGCTCGGACGGTTACGGCTACGTCTTCGATGCCGGCCAGCATTTGAAGGTCTTGCAAATCGGCAACGTGATCATTCACGACGACGTCGAGATCGGCGCCAACGTTTGCATCGACCGCGCGGCGCTCGGCTCTACCGTGATCGGCCGGGGGACGAAGATTGATAACTTGGTTCAGGTCGCGCACAACGTCGTGGTCGGGGAGGGTTGCTTGCTCGTGGCCCAGGCCGGCATTGCGGGCAGTTCCGAACTCGGCAATTTCGTGGTCGCCGGTGGTCAGGCGGGCATCGTGGGCCATCTAAAGGTTGGCAATCATGTGATGATTGCCGCCAAGTCCGGCGTGATGAAGAACATTCCTGACGGCGAAAAATGGATGGGCACGCCGGCCGGACCGGACATCGAGGCCAAACGACAACATATTGCCCTGCGCCGCCTGCCTGATCTGTTGCGCCGCTTCGCCAGGCTGGAGAAAAAATTTATCGAGTTGGCCGGCGACACCCCGAAGACCTGACGATGCCTTCTTCCAAAACTGAATTTGTTGAGCCAATTGATTCGCCGAACCGCCGGCGTCTCCCATTGCTGCTGCGTCGTTCGTGGTATGGATTGAACCAGGCTTTTCGCCGCCGCATCGCCCATCTGCTACTCACGCCGGATCAATTCACGGTTCTTCGCACCTTGCTCGAAGGCGACGCCCGCGGTTTGACGCAGCGCGAACTCGCGCGGCTGATGTCGAGTGATCCGAACACTGTCGCGTCGCTGTTGGAGCGCATGGAGAAAGCGGGCTATGTGGAACGGCACCCGCACGAAAGCGATCGGCGCGCGCATCGGATCAAGTACTTGCCGAAGGGAAAGAAGAGCTACGAAAGCGCGCGCGCGATCGCCGTGGCCTTGCAGGGAGAAGTTCTGGCCGGATTGCCGGAAGGGAGCCGCGAAGAATTTTTGCAGAACCTCGCCCGCGTGGCGGACGCCTGCCGCGCTGCCGCCGAGCATCGGCCGCCGGAGAGTTAGTTTTCGAGTTCGCCCAAAGCGCGGGGCGTTGCTCGGTGCGCGGCATTTCTTCGTCATCTTTCGTGTGCGCTGTTGACTTGCGACGCGGGAAATCTACTCTGCGCGCCGACATGCGACGTTGTGGTGCCCCGTTTTTACCGTTGACGCTGGGCCGGACGATGGTCCTGCTATGGGCCGCGCTTTCTCTTTTTCCAAACGTTCGCGCGACCTCTTTGCAGACCTTCGCAGTCGTCTTCGGGCAGGCCACCAACGAGATCGCTCTCATTGAGCAGCAGTTCAATGACTCCCCGGCCCAAAAAGAAAAACTCGCCGCTCTCGCCCGCGCGCGCAGTGTGATTCTCAACCTGGATCTGCGGGACGAGGAAGCGCTGGCCGCGCTGGTGAATCTGCTGGGCAGCCACGACGATTACGACACGACGCTGGATGAATCGGCGGCCAACGCGCGCGCCGCGGTCCTGGCCCGCTATGATTTGCTGGCAACACGCGTGGTGGACCTGCCGCCGTCGTCACGCACGACCACGGCGAAAAATCGCTTTGCCGATCTGGCCGGTGATCGCGCAGCGCTGGCGAATGCGGCGCACGCGGCGGGGATTTCCAGTTTGCTCGCGCCATTTGGACGCCGTGTGGAAAGCATTTCCGAAGTCGTGGTGCGCGCGCAGGAAATGCCGCGTCCGAATGTCGGCCTGAATGCGGTCCGCGCGACCGTGGATGGCCGCCGGTTTTCCGGCGGTGGCGCCGGACGGCACTCGCCGAATGAGTTCGACGTTACAGAGCTAGGACCGCTTTATCGCGCGGTGGACTGCCGCGTGATGGATGGCCAAGCTGTGATTCGCTTCACTTTGCCCGCAGTGACGGATCGTGTGCGCTACGAGGTGGCGCAGGGCCTCGCTACGCTGACATTCACGCCGGACATTTTTGAACCGGTGCCTTCGATGATGGCGGCGACGAGTGGAACTTTTTTTGTTCAGAGTGACGCAAACAGA
>DATHKK010000342.1:0-3632 GCA_035489355.1 Candidatus Limnocylindria bacterium | reverse complement strand
CTACTGGCTGTTCGAGTTCATCTCGATCTCGCAGATTCTGCGCAAAGCCCCTGTGCAGTACGGGACAGCGTTTCTGCACACCGAGACGGACGACAATGACTTGACCTATTTCATTGTCCACCAAGCCGACGTCATCCGCCGCGCGCTGACTGAGCTGCATGACTACATTGCTCGCAAGTCGAACGAAACTCGCGCGTGTATGAACGTGCTACAAACGCATCCGGACCTGAACCATCGGCAACAGGCGGTGTTGGCCCACGCGGTTCGGCATCCAAGCTTCAGTTACTCAATTGCCGGCCATATGGCTCGGCACGCCATTGTTTATGATACGGCCCGACTCGATCTGCTTGATTTGGCCAAACGAGGCTTTTTGACCCAAGGCAAGAAGGGCAAATCGCTCGCGTTCATCGCGCCGCCGGATTTGGAAAAGCGGCTTTGCAAAGTAAAGCCCTGAACCTGCGAGCCTCTCACTCCGGCTTCTTCACCTTCACCTCAATGTAAAGGTCACGCAGTTGGCGCGCCGTGACTGTGCTCGGCGAATCGGTCATCAAGTCCACACCCTTCGCCGTCTTCGGGAAGGCAATCACGTCACGGATGCTCGTGGTGCCGCAGAGAATCGCGCAGAGACGGTCGAAGCCGAGGGCGATGCCGCCGTGCGGAGGCGCGCCGTAGCGGAAGGCTTCGAGCATGTAGCCGAAGCGCAGTTTGGTTTCGTCCGGCGGAATCTGGAGCAGTTCCTCGAAGATCGTCTTCTGCACGTCGGGCTGATGGATACGAATCGAGCCGCCGCCGAGTTCCACGCCGTTCACCACGATGTCGTAGTGCTGGCCGCGGACCTTCTTTGGGTCGGTCTTGAGCAGCGGGATGTCCTCGGCCACGGGCGCGGTGAACGGATGATGGCTCGAATACCAGCGGTTCTGTTCGCGGTCGAAGCCGAGGAGCGGGAATTCAATCACCCACAGGAAATTGAACTGCTTCGGATCAATCGTGAGCTTGCCCTGCGTCTTGAGCACATCGGCGCAGTAGAGGCGAATCTTGCCGAGGATTTCGCAGGCGTTCAGCCATTGGTCGGCAGCGAAGAGAATCAGGTCGCCTTCCTCGATGGCCAGCTTGGTCTTGAGCGCGCTCTTCTCGGCTTCGCTGAAGAATTTCACGATGGGCGATTTCCATTCGCCGTTCTCGACCTTGATGTAGGCGAGACCTTTCGCGCCGAAGCTCTTGGCGTATTCGGTCATCGTCTCGATCTGGCCCTGCGTGGCGCCGGCCATGCCTTTGGCGTTCATCGCCTTCACCACGCCGCCGCTGGCGATGGCGCCAGAGAAAACCTTGAACGTGCTGGCGCGGAAATCTTCCGTGAAATCCACCAGTTCCATGCCGAAGCGCGTGTCGGGCTTGTCAATGCCCCAGCGGTTCAGCGCCTCTTGAAAGCTGACGCGCTTGAATGGCGTCGGGATGTCGATGCCGAGCGCGGTTTTCCAGACGCGCTTGAGCAAGCCTTCGATGAGCGCGTAAATATCTTCGCGGTCGATGAAGCTCATCTCAATGTCCACCTGCGTGAACTCGAGCTGGCGGTCGGCGCGCTGGTCTTCGTCGCGGAAACAGCGGGCGAGCTGGTAGTAACGCTCGACGCCGCTGACCATGAGGATCTGTTTGAACTGCTGCGGCGATTGCGGCAGCGCGTAGAACGTGCCGGGATCGCGGTGGTTCGGAACGAGGAATTCGCGCGCACCTTCTGGAGTTGATTTGAAGAGAATCGGCGTCTCCACTTCGAGGAAGCCCTGCTCGTCCATGAAGCTGCGCGTGGCGATGGCGACCTTCGAGCGCAGGCGCAGGTTGTGCGTCATCTCCGGACGGCGCAAGTCCAGGAAGCGATATTTCAACCGCGTCTCTTCGTTCACCTTCGCGGCGGCTTCGGGATCGTCAATTTGGAACGGCAACGGGTCGGCGTGGTTCAGCACCACGAGTTCTTTCACGAGCACTTCGATCTGGCCGGTGGCAATTTTGTCGTTGTTCGTGCCCGCCGGGCGCTGGCGCACTTTGCCACTGATCTCAATGACCGATTCGGTGTGCAAATGCGTGGCCGCATCAAAAACTTCCTTCGCGAGATCGGCTGGATCGAACACCGTTTGCGTGCGCCCCTCGCGGTCGCGCAGATCGATGAAGAGGACGCCGCCGAGATCGCGGCGCGAATGGACCCAGCCGGTCAAAGTGACTTGTTGCCCGGCGTGTTCCGGGCGCAGTTCGTTGCAATGATGTGTTCGTTTCATGCCGTAATTGGCGTGGCTGGCTCGCCACGGGAACGGCGAATGTGGCGGCTCACGGAGCGTAATTCAAAAGGATTTTCCGCGCAGCCGTTCAAGAGCATTTTCGAATCAACGGCCGCGTTCCGGGAACGGTCCGTGGCAACTATTCCGCTTTTTGAATGCGCGGGGATTTACCATTTGAAACCAGCGCGAAGATCCGATGCACTGGCGAGGCGTCACGCATGATGAAACGTCCGCGCTCACTCACGTTCACCGCCTGGGTTTTCATCGCTGCCGGATTGCTGGCCGTGTGGGACATGATCGACGAGTTGCTTCGCGAAGATTTCTCATTCCACTTCGGCCTTGAGTTGATTCCGATCGGTTACGGTCTGCTGAAGTTGCAGCGGATGGCACGTGCGTGCGCGCTGGGCTGTCTTTTCCTCGGGTGGCTGCTGCTCGCGTGCCTGGTGGTGCTTGGTTTTCTCGGAGGAGATTTTCACATAGGCAACGAAAGCTTTCGCGGCTGGAAACGCAACGTGATGTGGGCCGGCTTTTGTAACGCGTTCGGAATTTTGCTCGCGTGGATGAACTGGGTTCTGTTGCGGCGCGACGTTAAAACCATGTTTCTCACGCGCTCTGCTTAAAGTGTCATGCACAGCAACCCGGCACGCCGGGTCATGGCCCGATGGCTCGCGGGAGTTTTTCCTGACGACACCATGCGGATCGGCAAGAAGTTCGAGGGTGGGTTCGCGCTGATTTTAAGTTCCAGTTGCCGCCTGATTTTCTTGGGGCAAACAAGCCGTTAGATTCATCGCGTCACTGAAGGGAGAAACGCCAATGTGCGAGGGAGGAGGCGGCATCGGCGGCGAGGAGGGAATCAGTGGCTGCAAGTGAGGGCAAAGGGGGCTTGCAGGGCATTCGCCGGAGGGCTACTTCCCGTCCGGCAATTTTTTTAACTATGACGATTCTAATTCAAGACAGACGGACGAATGCGTTCTTGATGGGCGACGCGAAGTGGGTGAAGCAACTCGACTATGCCCGGCGGTTCAACACGTCGATTGAGGCGCTCCGCTTTTGTGTTGAGCGCCAACTCAAGGACATGGACGTGCTGGTGTGCTACACCGGATCGAAGAGCAACCTGCGGCTCCCCCTTTGCTGAATTATGGCGGGAAGCTTTTCCAACACAGTGCTGGTACTGAGGGACTCGGTGAGTTCATCGGCGGCGTGGTCCTGGCACCAGTTTCGGCGGCAGTATTGTCACCGCGCGCGAAACGTCATGGAGGTGAAGGGATATTTGCTGCGCTGCATGCGGAGACTCAAGACAGGCGTGGCGCTGGTGCCGAGGCTAATCGTCGTGGATGCCGGCGCGAACAACGCTGACATCAAGGC
>DATHKK010000341.1:0-3269 GCA_035489355.1 Candidatus Limnocylindria bacterium | reverse complement strand
ATCACGAGCAGCAGCGCGAACACCGCGATGTTGGCCAGTCCTGGTTGCAGATCCGCACGAATCAGTTTTTTCACGGGCGGTGAAACTAACGAGTCGCCGCCGCGCTGTCACCCGTCATTTCGAAGTGTTCGCCGCAGAGTTCTCAGTCATCTGGATTGGACCCACGTCGGTGATGATGCGCGCGCCGCGTTTGTAAGTGAGATACGAGTAGGCCCATTGGAACAGCACGGCGACCTTGTTGCGGAAGCCCAGGAGAAAAATCAGGTGAACGAACAGCCAGGCCAGCCACGCCATGAATCCGCTAAACTTAAAGGGGCCGATGTCTGCGACTGCCGCCGAGCGCCCGATCGTGGCCAGGGTGCCCTTGTCCCAATACTTGAACGGCGGACGCGTGCTGATGCCGGGTGATGTGAGTTCGTTGTGAATGATCTCCGCCGCGTGCTTCGCCATCTGCATTGCCGCAGGTGAAACGCCGGGCACCGGTTTGCCATTCGCCTGCAACACGAGCGCGAGATCGCCGATGGCGAACACTTCGGGATGGCCCGGCACGCTCAAGTCCGGGTTCACTTTGATTCGTCCCGCGCGATCCACTTCGACACCGAGCGACCGGGTCAAGGGCACGGCGGCCACGCCTGCAGCCCAGAAAATATTGCCGGCGTAAATCACTTCACCCGTGGTCAATTCCACCTGGTTCCGCGTGATGTTCAGCACTTTGACGTTGGTCCGAATGTTCACGCCCAGCTTGCGCAATTGCCGCTCCGCGGAAAACTGCAAGGCTTCATCCATGTTCGACAGCACGCGCGGCGAGGCCTCAATGAGAATGATCTGCGCCGTGGTTGGATCGATGTGGCGGAAGTCGCGTTTCAAAACCTGCCGCGTCAATTCGGCGAACGCGCCCGCGAGTTCCACGCCCGTCGGCCCGCCGCCCACGACCACGATCGTCATCAACCGGGCGCGCTCGACGGGATCGGATTCGCTCTCGGCCCGCTCGAAGGCGAGCAGCACTTGCCGCCGCATTCGGATAGCGTCTTCGAGCGACTTCAATCCCGGCGCAAACTGTTCCCATTCCGGATGGCCAAAGTAAGAAGTGCAACCGCCCATGGCCAGGATGAGACAATCGTAGGACAACGTTTGCTTTCGAAATGTGACCTTCTTCGCGGCGAGATCGATTTGCTGTGCTTCGTCCAGCAGCACCGTGATGTCTTCGCGATGCGAGAGGAGCGAACGAATCGGCTGTGCAATGTCCGGCGCGGACAGGCCGGCGGTGGCCACTTGATACAGCAAGGGCTGGAAGAGGTGATGATTGTGCCGGTCCACGATGATGATGCGCGCGTTCGGGTGATGAAAATGCTGACAGAAGGTCAACCCGCCAAACCCGCCGCCGATGACTACGACGCGCTTCCTCTGTTCCATGCACCGGGACTTTCACCGCGCGGCCATGAAATGCAAACGGTTCGTCACGGGAGGTGAGAAGGGAACGGGTCGGGCCAACCAGCGCCACTCCACGTGTGGAGGATTGAATTTCATCCGCCAAGTAGTTTGATTCGCGCGTGGCAAAACGTATCAGCGCGGGCCTGGTCATGTATCATTGGCGAGGCGGCGAGTTGGAATTTTTCCTCGCGCATCCCAGCGGGCCATTCACGAAGAAAAAGGACGAAGGCCATTGGACGATCCCAAAAGGCGAGCCGGATGGAGACGAACCGCTGCTCGACGTGGCCCAACGCGAGTTCAAAGAAGAAACTGGCTTGGAGCCGCGCGGCCCTTTCCTCGAGCTGGGCTGCATTCAACAGAAGGGCGGCAAATGGGTCCACGCGTGGGCCTTCGAGGGCGATTGCACCAGCCCCATCCGCAGCAACACTTACTCGATGGAGTGGCCGCCAGGATCGGGCACGCTCCGCGAATTTCCCGAAGTGGATCGCGCGGAGTTCTTCGGACTCGAAGAAGCGCGAAGAAAAATCAAAGAGACGCAATTCCCCTTGCTGGAACGGCTCGTCACGGCGCTGCATAACAAAGTGTGAGACGAGATTGTCGCTGCTATTTCACCCGCCACTGTTCGTCGAAGAAGCCGGCGAGTGCGACCGAGTTGTCGTCCATTTTCAACACCGCATAGTCCGGGAACTTGGGCGTCTGTTGCGCGTTGCTGCCCGCGCCGGCGGCGGCGAAGGTGAAGCCGCTGTTCAGCACCACGTAGCGCCGGGGATTCAATGGATTGGGAAAGATGAACACCGGCGCATGGGTCGCCGCCGAAAAAGTTCTGCCGCCAACCTTGACGGACTGCGCGTTCCATTGGATCGGCAGCTTGTCCACGATCCGCGCGAGCAGGCGGTTGCTCTGGGGATCGCCGAAGAGAACCAGGTTGTGTGCAGCGATGTCGGTGTTGTTCACCTGCGCATCGTCCTTCAAGCGCGCATTGCCTCGAAAATGCGCGCGCCAGTCGTTCGTGGCCTTGGCGAGCTGCGCGGAAATCCAGGAAGCAGTCGTTGCGTTCTGCGCCACCCCGGTCGGGCGCACGATCAGGAAGCTGTCCATGAACGCGTCGTCGATGGGGCCTTGCCGACCAGGCGTTTTCGTCGGCGGCAGCGGCACGGCAAACCACTCCCTTGCGTCGTATGCACCCCATCCGCCTTTGTCACGACGTATAAAGTTCACTTCATGCGCGGCGTTTGGCTCCTTGGGCGGCGGCCAGATTACTTCCTGACCATTGATTCTCCACTTGGATTCGCTTCCAACCTGAAGCAGAAAGGAACTCACATTTTTCACAGCGATATTTCGTGCTGCCCGATCAATTTCCACGCGAGCAACCGCCCAATGTTCGTCCATGGCACGCACTTCCAATCCCGCCGCCCGGCTGTAACGAAGACTGCGCGTCGTAAAGATCAGGTTCGATGGCATCGTTTCCTTGCCATGCGCCACGGCGTCGTCAACGAACGCACTCACTTCCCTCTTCGCTTCTGGCGTGTACTTGTGGCCGATGTTTGTGCCCCAGACGCGCGGGAGTTCCAGCCCCTCGGCTTTCATGGCGCGCTCCATCATCTCGGCGGCCTGGCGTTGCGGATCGTCCGTGCCGTTGTAGGCGACGATGGGCAGATTGAAAAAGTTCGCGGCGTAGTCCGTCGCATCGTACATCTGCCAAAGCTTCTGCTCCCACGCGGACGGCTTCGGCTCCTTGGCCAATGCTTTGGTGTACTCGGCGGTTTCCGCGAAGCCCGCACCGGGCGCGGCCACCGCCCACACACTGGGATGATGCGCCGCCAGATGCCACACGCCCG
>DATHKK010000340.1:0-3154 GCA_035489355.1 Candidatus Limnocylindria bacterium | reverse complement strand
CGAATTGATTTTATGCCAGTGCAACCCACGGAAACTCTTTTGAAGGTTCTTCATTTGCTGGGCTTCGACGCGCGCGTCGAGGAGCACCAATTGGAGGACGGACTCGTGCTGGACGTGAAGGCCGAGGACGCCGGCCGCCTGATTGGTCGGCAGGGCCAGACGCTGAGCGACCTACAATACATTTTGAACCGCATCCTCTTTCAGCAGGACGAGCAGGCGCCTAAAGTGATGGTGGATGTCGGCGGCTACCGCGCGGAAGCCCGCGAAGCGCTCGTGAAGAAAGCACAGGAGGCCGCGGAAAAAGTGCGCCGTTGGGGCGACGTGGTTGAGCTTGAGCCTTTGTCAGCGTTCGATCGGCGCATCGTTCATCACGCGCTGAAAGACGATCCGGACATCGTCACGCAAAGCGTGGAAGTGGACGGGACAAACAAGAAAGCCATTCTGTTGCGACCTCGCTCGCAGGCTTAGCCGAGACGATTCACCTCTACAGAAGCAAACCAAGGAAACAAAGTCTCAAGGATTTCAGCTTAACAAGTCGCTGGAGCACCGCTTGTCCTACTTCGTTTCCTTCTGATCCAACTGCACAACCGTCCGCCCGGCCTTTTTAAGGCGCGAGCCGCACGCGATAGAACTGCTGCGCCATCGCCGGCGTGTGAGTGAAATGCGCCGCGCTCCCGTCCCCCGTTAAAATTCCCGACACGGCGCTCCAAGCCCCATTCAAGGTGGCGCTGCTTTCCACGACATAGCGGCTGCCGTTCAAAGTCGGAAATTGAATGTCCACCGCGTCGCCGTTGCGTGTGATGCCGGCGATGTGCAGCAGGATCAACGCGAACGAACCGCTCTCACCAAAATGCCCGTCTTGATCCACGACGCGCAGGACCACGTTCGTCGTGCTCGTGTTGAAGTTGAGATCGCCCGACCAAACGCCGTTCACAAAATTCCCGGCCAGCACCGGTCCCAGCGAAGTGGTTCCATCCTTGATCAGCCGCACGTTCGGCACGCGCGCGATGGCGATGGGCGGCGGGCTGTTCAGAACCCAATCCAGCGGATCACCATAGGCGCTGTCCGTGCGCAGATAAAGTGAGCGGGT
Organism: Candidatus Limnocylindria bacterium; assembly: GCA_035489355.1. GTDB lineage: Bacteria > Verrucomicrobiota > Verrucomicrobiia > Limisphaerales > SIBH01 > JANNGC01. The sequence goes on along the minus strand of DATHKK010000340.1, from coordinate 2,064 downwards.
CCCGGCCGTGGCGGTCGATCGGACCAGTCCGTCCGCGCTGAAGCTGGAATTGTCGAAACTGAAATCAATCACGAGATGCTCGCGCCCGTTGTAGTCGAACGGAGTGGCGAAAGCGAAATCGATCCAGCCAGTCGAGGAGACCAGGACGTCGTGTTGATAATTCGTCGGCACGCCGAAATCCCATTCGTGCGCGGCGAAGAAGCTGTTGGAAGTGTGGCGAAGGCGGATCGTGAAGTTGCTCAACGTCTGTCCGGGCACGGTAGCCACATCGAGCGCCAGCCCAAATAATTTCCCCGCGCCGCCCAGTTCGTTCGTGAGGTAAATGGATTGCAAGCGCGCGTCATGGAATGAACTGGAGAACGGCAGTGCCCACGTCGTCGCGTTCGAACCGATCGATACCGTGGTCCGGTCCTTGATCGCTTGCAGCGTCGCCGACTTGTTGAAGCCGCTCGCCACCGCACCGCTGCCGTCGCGCGCCGTAACCTGAAAAGGAACCAGCACGCCGGCGTAATTCGTGCCCGTGATGGGAGCGAAGGTGAAATGATCCACCGAGGCCACGTCGTTGTCGAAGATGGTCGCCACCGCTTGCGCCCGGGCCAGGAAAACACTGTTAGGTCCCGTGAGATTGAAGAAGAACGTCTTCGTCGGCTCCGACACTGTGTCGCCAAACACCGGGACCGTAACCGTGAAGTTGGTGACGCCGGGCGCGAACACGAGCGTGCCGTAAAGATTCTGATAATCGAAACCGGACAGCGCCGTTCCACTCGTGGTCGCGTAACTGACTTGCGCGATCTTGCTGGTCGGCTTGGACAATTGCACCAAGAAGGTCACATTCGTCGTCCCGCTGTCCCCTTCCGTCACCGCCATGTCCGCCACGGACACGCCGGGGAGGCCATCGTTGTCGTTGACGATTCCCGTGGCTTTGGCGCGATTGATTTCCATGTTGTTCGCGCCCGACAAAGTCACGAACAAGGTTTCATTCGATTCACTCAGCGTGTCGCCAATCATCAACACAGCGATCATCTGGTTCGTCATTCCCGGCGGGAAAGTCATCATGCCATTGGTCGCCACATAATCAACGCCACCCGCGGCCGTGCCGTCGCCGGTCGCGAAGAACACCGTGGAGGCCAGCGCGCTCGGCGCGGAAAGGCGAACCTGGAAATTCATGACGCCACTGCCGACGTTCGGTTCCGAATTGGTCACATCGAGAATCGAAACTTGCGGATAAGTCGCGGTCGTGATCGCGCTCACACTGTTGTTGGCCGGATAAGCATCGGTTTCGGCGCGGCCGATCACGGCGAAGTTCGTCATCATGGAGCGAGTCACCGCGGTCGCCACGATGGTGATGCTGGCGGTGGCGGAGCCGGGCAGCACGCCCAGGTCGCACGTCACCACGCCGTCGAGAACGGTGCATCCGCCTTGGGAAGAACTGGCTGAGTTAAAGAGGCTCTGAGCGGACAAGGTATCGGTGAACGTCACGCCCGTCGCGGCATTCGGCCCCGTGTTGGTGATCGTGAACCGGTAGGTTACCGGGTTGCCCACCAGCACGTCGGCCACGGTGGCGAGGCTCAGCGCGATGTCATTGCGGGAAAAAACGTCGAAAGGATTGCTCGACGCGCCGTGGCCCTGGGCATCGGCGACGCCGAGCGTCACGCCGAGCGCCTGATCGAGCATCGTGACCGTGCCGGTGGAACTGCCGCCGACAAAATCGCCGAGCGGTCCTGCGCTGAACGCCACGGGCACGCTGCGGGAGAATGAGGAAACGAGTCCCGCGTTGTTGGTCCCCATGCTGCGCGGAGCGAACACCCAATCGTTGCTCGAGTTCATATCGCTGCGCCCGGTGCGTTGATGACTCAGCGCGCTGTTCACGAGCGCGGCGATGGGCGGACTGGACCATTGCACCGCCGGAACGACGACAGGCTCGCTGATCGAAGCCGGATTGGCGCCACCCGCGCAGGCGAAATCGACGACGTTGCCGAAGGTGTCGAGCAGCAACACGGCGATTTGATTATTGTCCGCATTGTAATTCCACGATGTCATGACCGCGCTGTTGAACAACGGATA
>DATHKK010000339.1:0-3192 GCA_035489355.1 Candidatus Limnocylindria bacterium | reverse complement strand
CAGCCGAGTTGGGCCGTGCGAGTCAGGAAAGGACTCTGACAAAGAATCGGTTTCGTGATGCTCGTGTTCCACTGAATGCCTTGCGCTCCTCCAAACGGCCCGCTTCCCAGCGAGCGGCCGAGGATGATCAAGTCGTTCGTGTTCAGCGCCTCGATCTCGGTCGGCGTGAGAAGCACCGCACCGTCATTGGCTGAGGTGTAGCGAATCACGTTGTGTCCCGCGCCTTGCAGGAAGTTCGTGACGAACGCGTCGTCGGCCGTGCCGGCCACCGGCCCCGAGAAGCCGATCGCGATGTTGGTGGGATTATCACTGACCCACACAATATTCGCGCTTCTTCCATCAGGGCAGAAGAACGCGGCAATCAACGCCAACAATAGAGCAAGGAGACGAGTGGTTTTCATAGACATGGAGGTATGTCGCGAGAGGGAACGATGCTGCCTTGGGTCAACGGACACAGGTGTCCGCAGCCAATGACGAGCGAGCATAGACGCACTTCGAAACACGCTTTTGTTTGGGTTCGAGCCACCGCAAATGAAGACACAAAGGCGCTTCGCTCGGGTGGCTTGAGATGACGATGTTTAAGCAACTTTCAAAATTCGTAGCAAGCAAATGGATGGTTCGCTCCATGTTCTTTGTAACGCAATCGTGCTCGATGACGACAAAAACGAACACGCGAATTCTCCAGTGCAATAGAAAAAAGTTCAGCGACGTCTCGGGACCTTTCGGACACTCGACGCGTTGGGCGAACAACGGAGCGTGCTCTCGCACGTTTACGATCCTTTGGTTACATCATGCCCTTTTCTCGACCGTATCGTCGGGAAAACGTTCTTGCTCGTCGGTCACGCCCGTCGCTCGCGCACACACAACTTGCACCCCCGTCACAAACCATTTGAGCGAAGAACATTCACAGTGAATTGCGTTTTGGCGGACATACCCCCTTATTGGCGCATGAACGGGATCGAATGATGAAACGGCCAAACAGTAATCACCATTTTCTTTGGGCGGCATTTCTCCTGTGTGGCCTTGCCGTCTTTGCGGTAAGAGCGGCGGACACACGGAAGCCAGGCACCACGAGGATGGCCGCGACTTTGGAGCGCATAGCGGCACAGTCCAAGCCGATGGAAAATCTGTTTTTAAGCCGTGAACGCGTCGCGGCCTTGCGTTCGGCCATGTCGGCGAATCCGGTCATGGCTAATTCTCCCGAATTGCTCTTTCGCTTCGGCACCGAGTTACTGAACGCCGGCGAAAATGAACAAGCGCTGGAGACATTCAACCGCGTCGAACAACTGAGCAGGGGCACGGGCGCATGGAGTTCGGTCAACGAACTCAATGTGCGGCTGAATCAAGCGGTTTCTCATCTGCGCATGGCCGAGCGTGTCAACTGCCTGAGCAATCACAATGCAGATTCCTGTCTCGTGCCGATCAAAGGTGGCGGCATTCATAAGTGGCAGACCGGTTCGCGCAACGCCATGGGCGTGCTGACTAATCTGCTCCAGAATCAACCGGACAATCTTTCCGCGCGCTGGCTGTTGAACATCGCGGCGATGACGGTGGGTGATTATCCCGAGAAGGTTCCGGCGCGTTGGCTCATTCCACCCGCCACTTTCAATTCGGATTACGACATCAAAAGATTTGTCGATGTGGCCGGGCCAGCGGGCCTGGCCGTGAATGAATTATCCGGCGGGAGCGCCACAGAGGATTTCGACGGAGACGGATTGCCGGACGTAATGATCACGTCTATCGGTCTGCGCGACCAGATGCACTTCTTCCACAACAACGGCGACGGCACTTTCAATGATCGGACGCGCGAGGCGGGATTAATCGGACTCATAGGTGGATTGAACATGATTACCGGCGACTACAACAACGACGGGTTTGTGGATGTGTTCGTGTTGCGCGGTGCGTGGATGCGCGAGGAGGGCAAATTTCCCAACTCACTGTTGAAGAACAACGGCGATGGCACATTCGAAGACGTGACTGAAGCCGCCGGTGTTCTTTCGTTTCACCCGACGCAGACTGCCGTGTGGTTTGATTTCAATGGCGATGGGTGGCTCGATTTATTTATCGGCAACGAATCCACGCAGGGATCGCGAAACCATCCGTGCGAACTCTATCGCAACAATCGCAATGGGACGTTTACCGAAATCGCACAAGCGAGCGGTGTCAGCTCACGGGCGTACGTGAAGGGTGTTGGCGCAGGCGATTTCAATAACGATGGCCGCCCCGATCTCTATCTCTCGACCAAAGGCCGCGCGAACCTCCTGTTCCGCAACGATGGACCCGGCACGAATGGCGGCTGGCGCTTTACCGAGATGGCCGCCGAGGCCGGAGTACAGATGCCGATGGAAAGTTTTCCCACCTGGTTCTTTGACTACGACAATGACGGCTGGGAAGACATCTTTGTCTCGGGCTATCAAATCACCGATGTCGGTGACATCGCTGCTGATTATCTCGGCCTACCGAGCAAGGGCTCACGCGCGAAGCTGTATCGGAATCGCGGCAACGGCACTTTTGCGGACGTTACGCGGGACGCGCGCCTCGATCGTGTGCTGCACGGCATGGGCGCCAACTTTGGTGACCTGGATAACGACGGCTGGCTCGACTTTTATCTTGGCACGGGCAATCCCGATTTGGAAACGATCGTGCCAAACCGAATGTTCCGAAATGCCGAAGGCAAATTCTTTCAAGATATCACGACGAGCGGCGGATTCGGGAACTTGCAAAAAGGCCACGGGATTTCGTTCGCTGATCTGGACAACGACGGCGACCAGGATGTGCATGAAGACATGGGCGGTGCGTTTTCGAGCGACGTCTATCCCAACGTGCTATTTCTAAACACGGGTCACGGTAATCGCTGGCTCAAGCTGCAATTGGTCGGCGTGAAGGCGAATCGATCAGCCATCGGTGCGCGCATTAAGGTCAGCATCAAACGCCCACACGGCGAACGCGTTATCTACCGGACTGTGAACAGCGGCGGGAGTTTCGGCTGCAATCCGCTCCGCCAGGAAATTGGCCTCGGCGATGCGGCATCGATCACGTCCGTGGAAATTCGCTGGCCCGGGAGCGGCACCGTTCAGAGCTTGAACGGATTGGAACTCGACCGCTGCTATCGCATTCGTGAAGACGCGAAAACTCCGGAACCAGTCGCCTTGAAAACCTTCTCCTTCCGATTGCCAGGTTCATCCGAAGCAC
>DATHKK010000338.1:0-2201 GCA_035489355.1 Candidatus Limnocylindria bacterium | reverse complement strand
CTATCGCAAAACCGTTCCCGGCAGGAACAGAATTCCGGCAGCTTCAAGTTTGATGGGCAGGCTACGCAGCCGCCGTGCTGCGCCGAGGAAACCGCGCCTGCAACTCAATGAGGTTGATCTGTTGTTGCGCGGCGAAGGCGTGCGGCGTGTCGCGAAAGTCGCGCACGACTTCCTCATACTTTCGCTTCGCCGCCTCGACATCTTTCAACAGTCGAGCGTGCCACTGCCCGGCGCTAAGCAGCCACTCGGCGCGCTTGTTCCTCGATTGATCCGGCATGGTCAGCAGCAGTTCGAGCTGTTCGATCCCGGTGCGCGGTTCATCCAGGCTTTCGGCGAGCAGGCGCGCAAATTTTTCGCGCGCGATCGCATCGTCGGGATTTTTCTGCAAAAGCCGGACGCACTCCTCGGCTGCCGCCTTCGCTTGCTCGGGCGGAAGTTTCATCCCGCCCGCGGACGCGTCCTCGGAAGCGTGCGGCAAAAGCAGCGGCTTTCCTTGCTCGCGTTCCAGCCATTCGGCGTGCGTGGCAGGAACTTGCTGCAAGCGTTGCCGAGCCATTTTGTCGAGGTGAGTGCCGGGCATGCGCGCGCCAATCTGTTCCAACACTTCCCGCGCGCGCACCGGGTCGTGGCCAATTTTCAGGTGCCAGTCAGCCAGCCGGTGCAGCGCGATGGAAATCTGTGATGGCGTGGTGGACGGCTGTTCGCATACATCGCGCACGGTGGCATCCGCCGACGGAAGATCGTTGAAGTGCGTGGCATACAATTCCGCGAGCATCATCCAGCCATCGAAGTCATCTTCGAATTGCTCAAGCTCCGCGATCACAGCGCGTTCCGCTTCGTCGTATTTGCCAAAACTGATTCGGGCCAGCGCGCGCGAATAGGAAGGCAGCGGCGGTTTCTCGTCCTTCAAAGACAGCGTGTTGTGAACCAGCGGAACAAACCAAGCCATCAAGGCTAGTCCCAACGCGGCAAAACTCCCGATGCCGATCACGAGCAGCGCCAACGGAACCAGCAGCAACGACCACGTGCCGCACAGGATCAAGAAATGACGGCGATTCGACACCGCATCAGAGATTCGCCAGAGCAACCAGGCGAACGTAATTCCTGCCCAGTAGGAACTGATCAGGAACGCGCCCGCGCCCGCATTTTCCTCAAATGATTTCCACCAAACGCTGAAACCCGCGCTCATGGGAGCCACCGTGGGCCAGACGGGTGGGGTCACCAGCCCAGTGTTGAAAAAAATCCAAAGCACCAGCGGGACGAGGTTGCCGGTCCAGACCCAACGCACGAACAGCCGCCAATCTTCTCGGGTGAACTCGCCATCTCCAAGCTGACGCCAATAGTGAAAGGCCGGCAAAATGAACACCGCTACGAGGACGAAACCAGTCAGCAAAATGACAAGCAGCAAGCCCATGGCGCGAAAGGAGCTTTACCGGGAGGCGGTCCGAAACCAAGAGCGTTGTGGGCCTCCCGCGAGGCTTGACCCTGTTCTGGCCCGGAACGCTGGGACCGCCGGTTTCCAGCCGGCGAATTGATTTTTGTCCCATGGACACGCCGGCTGGAAGCCATCGCTCCCCGCGTGGATCTTGGGGCTTGGAACTTTCATCTCCCGCAGTTTCCCTGAGTGTGCCGTGCGTACTGGCACGCTTGTTTTTTGAAAGCGTGGCCATAAACTGACTCCATGAAGAATGACGTGGTGCCCGTTGAGATTCGCGGAATCCTCCCCGCGAACAGCGGCTGCGCGATTTTTGTGGGCAACGAGAAGAAAGTTTTTGTCATTCAAGTCGAGAATACGATGGGTCATATCATTGGGATGTTTCTGCGCGAGGCGCCGAAGGAACGGCCGCTCACCCATGACTTGATGAACAGCGTGTTCAAGGGCTTCAACATCACCGTGGAACGTGCGGTCATCACCGAGTTGAAGAATTCCACTTACTTTGCCCGCCTGATTCTCCAGCAGCAAAATGAGCTGGGACGGAAGTTGGTCGAGATTGACGCCCGTCCAAGTGATTGCCTCGCGTTGGCCTGCGCGCAGAAGCGTCCGTTGTTTGTCTCAACTCCGCTGTTCGATCAGGTCGAGGACATGAGCGAAGTGCTGGAGCGCATCAACGAAAACGGCGGCGAGCAGGAACAAGAATAACCTCATGCCTGCGGCTAAACCCGCGCCCGCGTCGGCGCCTGTGTTGCTCATGTCCTCGACC
>DATHKK010000337.1:0-3056 GCA_035489355.1 Candidatus Limnocylindria bacterium | reverse complement strand
ATGCAGCAATTGATCAGCGATCTGTTGAGCCTGTCCCGGCTATCGCGCGCCGAGATGAAGATGGAGCGGGTGGACCTCAGCCAGATCGTGGCCCTCATCGCACGCGAGTTGCAGAATTTGCACCCCACGCGCACGGATGTGGATTTCAAGATCGAGCCGGACGTTTTTGTTTTTGGAGACGCGGCGTTGTTGCGCATCGCCCTCGAGAACCTGCTGGGCAACGCGTGGAAGTTCACGGGCCAGAGAAAGGGAGTCGTGATTGAATTTGGCGCGAGACGCGACCAAGGCACGCCTGTTTTTTTCGTGCGCGATAACGGCGCGGGCTTCGACATGACGTACGCCTCGAAACTGTTCGCGCCTTTTCAACGCTTGCACACGAGCCACGAGTTTCCCGGCTCCGGCATTGGCCTCGCGACGGTCCAGCGCATCATTCGACGTCACGAAGGCGAAGTGTGGGCGGAAGGAAAACGCGGCGAAGGCGCGACGGTTTATTTTCGATTGCAGAAGGAACGGGTGGCCAGCGTGAGTGAATCTCCCCGGCCCGGGGAAACGAAAGCCTCCGCGTCGATCGCCAGCAAAAACTCCCCGGCGCCTTTGGTGCCGGCTTAAAGCAAAAGTTTATCCGGATGAAAACCACGGATGAGCGAACAGCCTCGCCATCGCGCCCTGCCCGATTCTATTCTCCGATCGATCATAATCGTTCGCACGGAATTCTGAGGTCATGGTAACGCGCGCTCGATTCGCGGCGGGCTGAAGCGGGTTTGCGCTGCTCGACTCCTGCACGATGTGATCCACGCCATCGACTTCGTAATGCCACGGACTGCCGTGCCAGTGGTTGTAGCGGGCGAAGTAGAGAACGCCCGGCCCTTGCACATCGAGCGCCACGTTGAACGTGTTCGACTCCTGATAAAGATAATGGCTCGCGTCCGCCGCTTCGTTTGCGCCACGCCGATCGTAGGTGCTGCGCATGTACGCACGCGCCCCGATGCGTTGATGCGCCCAGCGGTCCCACATGCGATACGCATCGAGGCCAACGGGAATCAGAGGCGGTTCGGCCGCGAACGAGCCGCAGAGGATGAGCAAAAAAAGCGCGGTGCAATTCCAGCACGAGCGCAGGACACGAACGAGAGTCATGGTGGGAACTTCTAGTCCAACTGTAGCTAATGAGTCAAAGACATCGCTGCCGCGCGGCGTGCGAACTGAACGATTGAAACGAGCGAACCACAAGTTCACTAACCCCACGGAACGGACCGACTGTCCAGGCGCGCTATTCCTGAACGCCAACACGGTAAAAGAACGGGCCATTCCCGAAGGCGTTCGTATCGGTGTAAGTGATTGTCTCCGAAGCTGGAATATGCCAAGGATGGATTCGCGGCATTCACGTAGTAATTGGCGTCCACCACGTGCGCCAGGGTTGTCGCTATGCCCATCCCCTGATGACGCAAACTGCGCCGCCAATCGCACCGCAACAGTCATGCGAAAACTCGAATACATTCGCGCACGTGGCGGCCGGCATCCCGGTCGGCCGGTGAGGGCTGGCTTCCAGCCGCCCGGAAAGAGCGTGGTACTGCAAGCCTTCTTGCCGCGTGTGGCTGGAATCCGCCGGACTGGACGCCGCGGCTTGCTTCCGCGCCTGTCACACGGCACACTGCGCGTTCATGCTTACAGTTTCCGGCATCAGTAAAAGCTTTGGTGGACGCACCCTGTTCGAGGACGTCTCCTTTCAGGTGAACCGCGAGGATCGTATCGGTCTCGTTGGCCCCAACGGCGCAGGGAAGACCACGCTCTTTTCCCTGCTGCTCAAGAATGACGAACCGGACGACGGCATTATCTCCATGGAGCGCGGTGTTACGCTCGGCTTCCTGCCGCAAGAGAGCGCGCCGATTGCCGATGAGACTGTTCTCGAACTCGCCACGGCCGTATCGCCGGAAATTACCGCCATTCGCCGCGTGCTGGAGAAACAAGCCGCCGGGCAGCACGATGAGCACAATCACGAGGACATTGGCGCCATGCAGGCGCGCTTCGATGAACTCGGTGGCTACAAGCTCGAAGCCTCCGCGAAAAAAATCCTGAACGGCCTCAGCTTCCGCGAATCCGACTTCAATCGTCCCGCCAAGGAAATGTCCGGCGGCTGGGTCATGCGCGCGCACCTCGCGCGATTGCTCGTGCAGGAGCCGGATTTTCTGATGCTCGACGAACCGACGAACCATCTCGATCTCGAAGCGCTCCTGTGGTTCCAGGATTATTTGAAGACGTATCCGGGTGCGATTCTGATGATCTCCCACGATCGTGAGTTCTTGAACCAACTCGTCACGAGCATCTTCGAAATTCGCCAGTCACGCATCTTCCGTTACCGCGCGAACTACGACGAGTTTCTCGTGCAACGCGCCGCCGCCGAAGAGCAACAGCTTGCCGCCTACAAAAATCAGCAAAAGGAAATCGGGCGTCTGCAGGAATTCGCTGACCGCTTTCGCGCCAAGGCCAGCAAAGCGTCGCAGGCGCAATCCAAACTCAAGCAGATCGAGCGCATGGATAAAATCGAGGCGCCCGAATCCGAGAACAAACACGTCAGCTTCACCTTTCCGCAGCCGCAACGGAGCGGCCAGAAGGTCGTGAAGCTGGAGGACATTCACCATGCGTATGGAAATCACGTGGTTTACACCGGCATCGACTTCGAAGCCGAACGCGGTGAACGCACCGTGCTCGTGGGGCCGAACGGCGCGGGCAAATCCACGCTGCTGAAAATTCTCGCTGGCGCACTCGCCCCGACCGCCGGCACGCGGACGCTCGGACACAACGCCAAGGCGGGCTACTACTCGCAGTATCGCGTCGAGATGCTTCAGCCGCAGCGCAGCGTGCTCGACGAGGCGCTCGACACGCCGCAACGCATCACGGAACAAAGCGTGCGCACGTTACTCGGCAGTTTTCTGTTTCGCGGCGATGACGTGTTCAAAAAGGTTTCGGTGTTGAGTGGTGGTGAGAAAAGCCGGCTCGCTCTCGTGAAGCTCCTGCTCGACCCGCCGAATTTTCTGTTGATGGACGAGCCGACGACGCAC
>DATHKK010000336.1:0-5079 GCA_035489355.1 Candidatus Limnocylindria bacterium | reverse complement strand
CCTCCCATCAGCATCGACCTCCCGCGTCGTCGCCCGCGCTGTGAAGCACATCCGGGCATTGATTGTCGAAGACGAACCGCTCGCTCGGGATGTGCTGCGCCGTCTCGTTGAGGGCGAAGACGACATCGTGCTCATCGACGAATGCGCGGACGGGATCACCGCGCTGAAGGCGATTCAGCGGCATCGTCCCGAACTGGTTTTTCTCGATGTGCGATTGCCCGGGCTGAGTGGCGTCGATCTTCTCAAGAAACTCGACGGCTCTCTGCCGCCCGCCGTGATCTTCGTCACGGCCCACGATCGTTACGCCGTGCCGGCCTTCGCGGCGCACGCAGTTGATTTTCTGTTGAAGCCATTCACGCGCGAGCGGTTCCGCGAATCTCTCCAGCGGGCGCGGCATCGTTTGCGGGGAAAGCCCTCGTTAAAACCCAGTCTCGCGGTTCTCGCGCAGAATGCCAATCGACACAGCGATTCGGCGTCCCTTTTAAGTTTCAAAGTAGGGAAGCGCTTCGTCCTCGTTCAGGCCGGCGAAATCGAAGCTATCGTCGCGAGCGGCGCTTATTCCGTGATCCATACTCTGGAGGCGAGCCATCGGACCAGGTGCCGTGTGCCCTTGTTGGAACAGAAACTGCCGCCGGGAAAATTTCTCCGCATCAATCGCTCCACCATCATCAACGCCGAACGGATCAAGGAGATCGTCCGCAAGGAGCATGGCGACGGATTCGTGCGCCTGCAGAGTGGCCGCGAATTCTCATTGGCGCGGCGATGGCGTGCTCATTGGTCAGTCCTTATGGCAACCGACGACCTCCGACAGAAATCGCAATGATGAGGTCGGGGCCGATTCGGGAATTTCCTTTATTGTTTGCGCAGCCGAAAGAAGCCGGGGCTGATCGTTGAATTCGTTAGAATCCGCTCTTTGCCAACCAACTGAATATCGTTGGTAACTGACGTCCAGATTGGTAGGTGGAGCGTAGAACTCCTTTCCAGATTGAAGTTGGTCAGGCCATTTGGCCAAACGACCCGCACGATGTCCGCGTTAATGCGCTCAACTTTCAACCGGGGGAAAGGTGCAAACTCCAGCATAGCGATGGAAACAGACAGTCCACCGCTTTGGCGGGGGACGAACTCACCAAGAAAGCTGCCGTTTGTTCCATTGTAACGGAACACGGCGTTGCTCGCCGCACAGCTCACGTAAAAGTGTCCATCTGGTCCAAAGGTTATTCCACGCGGCCACGCCAGGCCTCCAGAACCGGATGAAACGAACGTGCCAAGCGGCGTTCCATTGGTGCCATCGAACTTGGATACGTTGTTCCCAGAACTACTTGCCACGTACAGATGTCCATCGGGACCAAATGTCAATCCGGTGGGAGTGTCAACACTGGTGAAGAGCACGCCGTTGGTTCGGACAATCTGCCAACGACCGTAATCGCTTACGACAATCAACCCTGTTTTGCTAACCGCAAGATCGTAGGGACTAGCCCAAACTTGCGACGCAAGATTCAAACGTAAAGTGCCGGCATGGTTCCCATTTGCGAACACGAAAAGCGCAGAAACCTTGAAGTCATTGCTAATAAAGGCGCTCACATAAAGGCGGCCGTCCGTGCCAAACCGGAGCCCGCGCGGCGCCCACATGATGGCGTTGGTCGGAGCAATCACGCGAAGAAGTTGCCCACTGATTCCATCGAAACAATTCACCTGTCCATGTCCCAGCACATTTCCGCTCGTGTAGAGATTTCCATCAGGACCAAAACACATTCCCTCTTGAGTCTCGCCAGTATAAAAAAGACCGTTCGTGGTGGAGTCGAAGTGACCAAACGGAGTTCCGTTGTCTTCATCGAATCGGAGGACACCTGGATTACCCTGAAAATCGCCGTGTGTGCGCAGCACGAATAGGTCTGCTCGCAGAGGCACCGCAAAGCCTAGAAGATAGATCGACAGCGTGACGTGCAAGAGTTTCACAAAATCGTTCGTCAACCAATCTAGCAAAGTGGTTTTCGATGTCAGTCAAAAATCGTCTCGCCGTTGACACAGGAAGTCGAAGGCGACAAACAATGCCGTTTCATGAGCAATCAAATCATTTACCCACGCAGCCCGCGTGAAACCATGTGCGGCTGGATGCACCTGCCGCGCTACATCGATAAGATTCGCCTGCATCTCGCAGGCAAGCTGCACCCGGATTATGTGGACAATTTCGGCAAGGGCTTTGATGGGCGCTGGCTCCAGGCCACGGGCGTCACTCACGAGGAGTTCGTCGAAGTGGTGAAGCTTTCCATCACCGACGGCGAGGTGTGCGACTGGGTCCAACAAAACGTGAAGAAGAGCGACGCGGAAAAACGCGCGCACATCGAAGCGATGTTGAACTATCCCAAGCCGGCGGACGCCGCCATGCAGGAGCGTCTCAAACTGCGCAAGCAGGCGGCCGGACTCTCGCATCGCGATGATCTGAAAACGTTCGTGGATTTTATCGACGCGGATGAGAAACGACTTTGAACCGTAGCGGCGTCATGAACAGGCGGCGCGCTCGGCCAGACCCGTTCCACGAGGAAGTAGCTTCCGATCACGATCAGTGCGATTGAAGTCGCCAGCACCCAGCGTTTCGGGAACAGCAGTTTGAATTTCCAGATCAGCGGCAGCATGACGGCAGCAATCGCCAGTTGCCCCAACTCCACGCCGAGATTGAAGCACACGAGTGGCGTGACGACGCTGGTGCCGTTCGCGCCAAGGCCCAACTCGCGCAGCACGGAAGCAAAGCCGCAGCCGTGGATCAATCCGAAGGCAAACGTCAGCATCCAGCGCTTGCTGAAATTGTTCCGCACGATGTTTTCGAAGCCGACGTAAATGATCGAAGCGGCGATGAGCGGCTCGATGTAACGCGATGGGATGTTGATCACGTTCAGCGTCGCCAAAGCCAGGGTCAGCGAGTGCGCGAGAGTGAAGGAGGTGATGATCTTCACCGCGTCCCGCAGTTTCCCGCCGATGACCAGCAGGCCAAACAGAAAAGCGAGATGGTCCCAACCAGTCACGATGTGCTCGACGCCCAGCGAAAGAAACTGACGAACGGGCGATGGCATGGGGCGCTCCTTCAACGCGAAGAGCGGCACATCGACACTGGGCTTATCGCGCTCGAGGACGGCTTCGCCCAAGGTCACGCCGCTGGCGCTTCGAATCGTGACGATTTGACTGTGGCCCTTTTGCAGATCCGAAATGATTTCGGAAGTGACGGTCAAAACCCGCGTGGGCATTGACTCGAAGACGAAGTCGAAGCGGATGCCGGTCGGATCGTCGCGGCGGACCTCAATGGGATTTTTCAGCGACAGCATCCGACCGTCTGACACGATCGAAATGGCCGGCTCGCCGACTTTCAAGAGCTTTGTTCTTGCGGCGGCAAACTCTTCATCGCTCAAGGCGCGGTCCCGATTGCTGTCGAGTGGGACAATCTCTTCGAGTTCCTGCCACGCCAGGACGAGTTGGGCCGCAATGCGATTGGTGCCGAGATCCACAAACAACGTGCTCAGGCCCGGCTGGTGCGCGCGGATGACGAAGGCGCTGAAGACGGACAGCAACACAACCGTCAGTGGAGTAAATCGTCGTCCGCGCAAATCCATTCGCATCCGATTAACAGACTTGCGCGCGCGCGCCAAGCGTCAGGACTGAAGGAGATGATGGCGCTGCCGCCGCGCGAGATAGGGATCGACGCGCGCCAGGAGGAAAAAGGCCCACCGCTCGATAAAACTTTCCCAGAGCCGGCGCGTCTTCTTGAATTCTTTGTGCTCTATGGGTTCGCTGTGTTTCAAATCGCCCGCAAAAATCTGCCGCGCTTCCTCAGCGAGGACCTGGTCCGGGATGCGCGCGAGCACTTCGTAATTGATGCTGAGGCTGCGCGCGTCCAGGTTCGCGGAACCCGCATACACGACATCGTCCACCACCACTACTTTGGCGTGCATAATCTGCGGTCGATATTCGTAAATCTCGATCCCGACGCGCAGCAGCGATGAATAAAGGCCGCGCGTGGCGATGCGCATCAGCCACACGTCGCTTTTGCCCGCCAGGAGCAGTTGCACTTTGGCGCCCCGCTTGGCCGCGCGCTTGAGTTCGCGCAGCAGACGCAGGTTCGGCAGAAAATACGCCGACATGATGTGAATCGATTTCGCCCGCTCAAAGTCGTGTTCCAGCGATTGCTTGAGCGCGCGATGTCCGCGTCCTGGGCCGGTGAGCAGCAGTGTCCAATCAGGTCCAGTCACGACGGCATCGGCGCGCGTATGGCGAATGCGTTGGAACCGGCGATGGCGGCAATCCGCCCGCGCAAACAGATCATTGAACGTATCGGCCAGTTCACGCGCCAACGGGCCTTCGATGCGCAGCCCCAGATCGCGCCAGCCACACGTCACGCCGTCGCCGCAGTATTCGGTGCCGATGTTGAACCCGCCGATGAACGCGATCTCCTCATCGACCACGAGAATTTTTCGGTGATCGCGATGAATGATGCGTTTGATGTCCAGCGGATTGAACCAGCGGAACGCACCGCCCACCTTCACCAATTCGTCCCAGTAGCTGGCCATAAGTTTGAGGGAACCGAAGGCGTCGCACATCACCCGCACGCGCACGCCGCGCTTTTGCGCAGCGACTAGGGCGGCGCGGAAGGTGTCGCCAACTTCGCCGGAGTGAAAAATAAAAGTTTCCAGGCGAACGGAGCGTTCCGCACGCGCGATGGATTCCAGCATGGCAGTGACGGCTTCCTGTCCGTTTCGCAACCAGCGGTAACGATTCGCTCCGGTTTCCTTTCGCTCCCGCTCTGCAACAGCAGCCGTTCCCATGTGCGGGCAAGTTAAAGAGCAGGGAGGGAAAAGCAAACAGCCGTGAAGCCGCGGTGTCGAAAAGCAAAACAGGCAGCCGGTGATGGCTGCCTGTTGAAAACGAAAACCTGAAACGATTAGGCTGCTTTGGCCAACGTGGCCGCAGGCTTCGCCTTGAGCGCGGTCTGGGCGACCTTGACCAATTCCGCGAAGGCGGGCGCGTCCTGCGCCGCGATGTCCGCCAGGATCTTGCGGTCAATCTCGCACTTGGCCGCCTTGAGACCTTCCA
>DATHKK010000335.1:0-5499 GCA_035489355.1 Candidatus Limnocylindria bacterium | reverse complement strand
GGGCGCAGGCGCAAACGGCACGCCTCGATTGCCGCCTGCACGGGCGACAAGCCTTCTTCGTCCTGTTTGTGTTTGGCAAATTCCACGATGAGGATCGCATTTTTGCACGCCAGCCCGACGAGCACGATTAGGCCAATCTGCGTAAAGATGTTGTTGTCGCTGCCTTTCAACCACACGCCGCCGAGCGCGAAGAGCAGACACAATGGCACGACGAGAATGATCGCGAGCGGCAGGCGAAAGCTCTCGTACTGCGCCGCCAGAACGAGGAACACGAGCAGGATGCACAACGGATAAACGTAAATCGCCGTGTTGCCCGCGAGGATGCGTTGATACGTGAGATCAGTCCATTCGTAGGCCATGCCCTTCGGCAACGTCTTCGCGATCTCCTGCATCGCAGCTTCGGCCTGGCCCGAACTGACGCCCGGCGCCGCGCCGCCGTTGATCTCCGCGGCGGGATAACCATTGTAACGTTGCGCGCGATCCGGTCCGTAGCTCTCCTTGACTTTCACCAGCGTGCCGAGCGGGACCATCTGGCCGGCGGCATTACGCGTCTTGAGCTTTGTAATGTCATCGGCGCGATCGCGGAACGGCGCGTCCGCCTGCGCGACCACCTGGAACGTGCGGCCGAACAGGTTGAAGTCATTCACGTAGAGCGAGCCGAGATAAATCTGCATCGTCTCGAAAAGATTCTGCAGCGGCACGCCCTGCGACTTGGCCTTCACACGATCGATGTCCGCATCCAGTTGCGGAACGTTCACCGTGAATGTCGAGAACACGCCGGCAAGATTCGGGTTCGTGTAGGACTGCCCGATGACGCCCTGAAGATTCTGATAGAGCGCGTTGTAGCCTTGCCCGGCGCGGTCTTCGACAAACATTTTGAAACCGCCGATCTGGCCGAGTCCATTCACCGGCGGCGGCATCACCGTGAGCACAAAGGCTTCTTCGATGCCGGCAAATTGGGCGTTCAACGCCTGCGCGATGGCCGGCCCACTCAATTCAGCCGACTTGCGTTGCTCAAATGGTTTCAAGCAGAAGAACACGATGCCCGCGTTTGGCGCGACGCTGAATCCGCTGATGCTCAATCCGGGAAACTGCACCGCGCTCTCGACGCCGGGATGCTTCAACCCAATTTCGCCCATCTTGCGCATGATCGCTTCCGTGCGGTCGAGCGACGCCGCGTCGGGCAGTTGCGCGAACGCCACGAGATATTGCTTGTCCTGCGTAGGCACGAAGCCGGTCGGCACTTTGGTGAAGGTCCATCCCGTGATGAACACCAGCCCGCCGTAAAGAATCAGCGCGATGATGCTCTTGCGCAAAACGCCGCCCACCGCGCCCGCGTATTTGTTGCCGCTCCAGGTGAACGCGCGATTGAACGGGCGGAACAGCCAGCCGAACGTCTTGTCCATGCCGCGCGACAACACATCTTTCTTTTGGTCGTGGCTGCGCAGCAACACCGCGCAGAGCGCCGGTGAAAGCGTGAGCGAATTGATCGCCGAGATGACGGTCGAGATGGCAATCGTGATGGCGAACTGTTTGTAGAACTGGCCCGTGAGTCCGCTGATGAACGCCGTCGGGATGAATACTGCGCACAGCACGAGCGCGATGGCAATGATCGGCCCCGTCACCTCGCGCATCGCCCGGCGCGTCGCTTCATGCGGCTCGTAGCCGAGCGCGATGTTGCGCTCCACGTTTTCGACGACGACGATCGCGTCATCCACCACGATGCCAATGGCCAGCACGAGACCAAACAAAGTGAGCATGTTGATGCTGAACCCCAGTCCCAGCATCACGGCAAACGTTCCCACGAGCGAAACCGGCACGGCCGCCAGCGGAATGATGGACGCGCGCCACGTTTGCAAAAACAGAATGACGACGATCACGACGAGCAGGATCGCTTCGAACAAAGTCTCGACGACGGCCTTGATCGAATCGCGCACAAACACCGTCGGGTCGTAAACGACCGAGTAGTCCACGCCTTCTGGGAAATCCTTTTTGAGTTCTTCCATTGTCTTGCGGACGTTCGTGGAAAGATCGAGCGCATTGGCGCCCGGTGATTGGAAGATGGGCAGCGCAACGGCCGATTTATTGTTCAACAGCGAACGCAACGAGTAACCGGACGCGCCGAGTTCGAGGCGGGCCACGTCCTTAAGTAACGTTTTCTCACCGTTCGGCCCGGTCTTGACGATGATTTCGCCGAACTCCTCTTCGGTTTGTAATCGGCCCTTGGCATTAATTTGCAGCTCGAATCCGACGGCGCTTTTGTTCGGCGGCTGGCCGATGCCGCCCGCGGCCACTTGCACGTTCTGTTCGCGGATCGCACTCACGACGTCGCTTGCCGTCAAGTTGCGCGCCGCAATCTTGTCCGGGTCGAGCCAAACGCGCATCGCGTAATCGCCCGAGCCGAAAATCTGCACGGAACCCGCGCCGGGAATACGAGCGAGCACGTCCTTCACCTGAAGCGTGGCGTAATTGCGAAGGTAAATTTCGTTGTAGCGATCGTTGGGCGAGAGCAAATGCACCACCATCGTAAGGTCGGGCGACTGCTTCGTCGTCGTCACGCCGAGGCGGCGGACTTCCTCGGGCAATTTTGGCAACGCTTGCGACACCCGGTTCTGCACCAGCACCTGCGCCTGATCGACGTCAGTGCCGAGCTTGAACGTAATAGTCAGCGCCATCACACCGTCCGCCGTGGACTGCGAGAACATGTAGAGCGAGCTCTCCACGCCGTTGATCGCCTGCTCTAAAGGCGCCGCCACTGTGTCCGCAATCGTCTTCGGATTTGCGCCAGGATAGGACGCCTGCACCACGACGGTTGGCGGCACGACTTCAGGATATTCGCTGATGGGCAATCGCCACATCGCGATCAGACCCATCAGGAAAATAATTCCCGAGAGCACGCCCGCGAAGATCGGACGCCGGATGAAAAAGTGGGAGAAGTTCATAAATGCGCTGGCCTTCCGCTTAACGCTGCGCCGTCTGAACAGGCGTCACACTGTCATTCGTGCCCGCCTGCGGCTGCACCGGCATGCAGGGACGCACGCGCGCCATGACGATGTTCTGCACCACTTGCTCGCCCGCTTGCAGGCCCTCGCGTACAAGACGCTTGCCGCTGACTTGCGGCCCAAGTTTCACGGGACGGTACTCGACTGTGTTCGACGAGGTGACCGTGAGCACAAACTTCTGCGCCTGGTCCGTGCCGATGGCCGTTTCTTCAATCATCACTGCCGGGTGCTTGTCGCTGGCGGGCAAACGAATGCGCGCAAAAAGTCCGGGCACAATCTTCCCCTCGGCATTCGCGAACACCGAGCGAAGCAGAATGCTGCCCGCTTGCGGATCGAGCTTGTTGTCGAACGACTCGACGTAGCCCTTGTGTGGGAAACCTTCTTCATCCGCCAGTTGCAATTCCACCGGCACCTTGCCGTCGAGGCTGGCCAGTTTGCCCGCGCGTAAAAGGGCGTTGAACTTGAGCAACGTGTTTTCATCCACGTCCGCATAAACATGGACCGGGTCCACGGACACGACCGTGGTCAGAACACTGCCGTTGCCCGCGGCCACATTGATGTAATTGCCTTCCGTCACCCAGGCGCGGCTCACGCGGCCATCGATCGGAGAGCGAATCGTCGTGTAGTCCAGGTCCAGTTTGGCCGAGTCCCGCGCGGCTTCGGCGGCGAGCATCATGGCTCGCGCTTCCTCGAATCGCGCCTGACGCTGGTCTCCCTCCTCGGAAGAGATGGCGTTATTCGCGAGCAACTGCGTGGTGCGTTTCGCTTCGCGCTCCGCGTTCAGGAGCCTGACCTTCGTCGACTCGTATTCAGCAGCCCGCCGATTGAACTCCGCCTGGTACCAGCGCGCGTCGATTTGGAAGAGCACGTCACCCTTCTTCACCAATTGGCCTGATTGAAACTTCACCGCCTCGATGTGCCCCGAGACGCGCGGGCGCACCTCGACGTTTTCAATCGCCGCCGTTCGGCCGGTGAACTCGTTCCATTCGACGATCTCATGCTGCTGCACCGGAGACACTGTCACCACCGGCGGCGGCATTTGCCCGTGAACGCCCGCGCCGTGCTGTGCCGCGCCCTTTTTGCAGCCCGCGAGCGAAACAGCGAGCGTGATCGCGACCGTGATCAATCCGATTTTCATGCCTTCTAAATTCAATTTCATCTGGAGCCTTCCTGTTATTCCGCAAATGCCAACTCAGCCGCTGCGCCACGAACGGCCCGCTCCCGCCGATGCCACGCTACCGTCGCTTGCGCCTTTTCCGCCGCAAGGGCCGGAAATACGAGATGCGGAAAATCCGTTTGCCACGCGAGCGCCTCGGCTTCGTTCAAAGCCAGCCGCAGCACGCGCCCGTGCTCTTCCGCCAAGTGCGCATACTCACGCAGCACCGCTTCCTTCGCGCGCGCCACCGCGTCCCGAATCGCGTCGCAGGTGTTCAGACAACTGCGAACAAATTCTCGAGTCACACTTTCATGCCGTTGATTTGCATCAATCCGTTTCATTTTCGTCTCCAATAGTTAACCGTTTAGTCAAATTCCAACCCAAAAAAATTTAAGCAGCCTTTCGCTGCGGTGCCTTGGCGCCGAGAATCCCCAGGACGCCATCCGTCATTTCTCGAAGCACTTCCGCGTCGTTCAAAATCCGCGCCTGCGTCAACAATCCCTCGGAGTAAGCGAATAACATCCGCGCCTTCGAGGCAGCGTCCGGCGCGTCAATCAACCCTTGCACGTGCGCGTCCCGAATGGCCGACTCGATGTAAGTGTGATAGTTCGCCAGAATCACTTTGATCTGCTTGTGCAACTTTTCTTCCTGGTTGCAGACCTCAGCGCCCAATGTAAAAAGCGGGCATCCCAGCACACAACCACACTGTTGCTGCATTTCCTTCTGCTTTTCGTAGCCCATCTCGCAGAAGCGGCGCAAGCGATCCATTGGCGGAACCGTCGGCGAAAACATCGCGTCCAGTTCAGGCTTCTTTTGCTGCCAAGTGGCCTCCAACGCCGCCGCCGCCAAATCGGACTTGGAATCAAAGAAGTAGTAGAAACTTCCCTTCTTCACGCCGGCCTTCTCACAGATGTGATCAATGGTGGTGCCGCCATAGGACCCGTGCCAGATGAGTTCCGTCACGGCATCCATCAAACGTTCTTTGGCATCACTGCTTCGTCCCATGGGCGGAGCTTCTGGTTTGTTTACTATTTAGTCAACAATTGTTTTCGGGAATTTCTTGTTGGCGATTGTACGTGGACCTCGGGTGAGGGCAACTTAGCCTTGCGTGGATCGAGTGAAGAATGCCGTTCCCATTTGCTCATTTTCCTCGACGGTTTTGACGAACTTGAAACCGCGAGGAAGAAGGAAATTTGTCACGTCATCAAGGCTCACGCGCCACTTGTGCCACTCGATGAGAACGGAGTCGCACAGTTCGAGGAAAGCAGGCTCCGCCTGGAGGAAATTCAACTCCGAACCCTCGATGTCCACTTTGAGGATGTGGCAGCGGGTATTGCCAAA
>DATHKK010000334.1:0-7577 GCA_035489355.1 Candidatus Limnocylindria bacterium | reverse complement strand
CCCGTCCGCGGTTGTCCTCTGGCTGCTGAATTTTGTTTACGTCACGTGGGGAAAGGTCCCGTGGATCGCTTCCATCTTTTACGGGCTGAAACCCGCTGTTCTCGCCATCGTTGCTGCCGCCGTCATCCGCATCGGCCGCCGTGCGCTGAAAAACGAAATCATGTGGGGCGTCGCACTCCTGGCCTTCGTGGCCATCTACTTCTTCGAAGTTCCCTTCCCCGCGATCGTGTTCGGCGCCGGACTGCTCGGTCTCGTCGGTGGAAAATTCTGGCCGAAAAAGTTTCTCGTCAGCAGCGCTCACGAAGCGGACAGCGGAACTTCGATCTTAAGCGATGACGCGGACTCTCCCGCCCACACCAAGCCATCATTTCGCCGCGGGCTAAAAGTCTGCGCCGTGTCAATCGCGCTTTGGTTCACACCCATCATCGCCGTGGCGCTCTGGCTCGGCACGGACCACACGCTTTTCCGCGAAGGAATTTTTTTCAGCAAGGCAGCCATGGTCACGTTTGGCGGCGCTTACGCCGTGCTGCCCTACGTTTCGCAACAAGCCGTCGAGCACTATGGCTGGCTCACCGCGCCGGAAATGCTCGATGGACTGGGCCTGGCCGAGACGACGCCCGGCCCGCTGATCATGGTGCTGCAATTCGTCGGCTTCCTGGGCGCATGGCATCATCCTCAACCGCTCTCGCCGTTGTTCGCCGCCACGCTCGGCGCGTTCATCACCACGTGGACCACCTTCGTGCCGTGCTTCCTTTGGATCTTCCTCGGCGCGCCACACATCGAACAATTGCGCGGCAACGTCCGACTCACGAGTGCCCTTTCCACCGTCACCGCCGCGGTGGTGGGCGTGATCCTGAACCTGGCCGTGTGGTTTGCGCAGCACACCGTGTTTCCGTCTTCGCGGCAAATTGACTGGTTCGTGCTCGTCGTCGCCCTCGTGACTTTCGTCGGGCTGTGGCGCTGGAAATGGAACGTGATTGCCGTCGTCCTCGGCGCGGGCCTGTTGGGATTGATTTACAGAAGCGTCAGTTCGTGAACCGGAGATGGTCGTTCATCTACGGTTCATCTACTGCCTTTCGTTCCACTCCGCGCGAGAAGAAAGGCTGGCTTCGCACGAACAAAATAATTTCAAATGCTGCGTATGCCTTTGAAAACTTTGCTGTTCTATCGCCGAGCGCTGCCTGCCGCCGCGCTCGCCTGCGCTTTGGTTTTCTTTCCGTACTCGCCCGCGCGCGGCGACGATTGGCCGCACTGGCGCGGGCCGCAACGGAATGGCATTTCCGCGGAGACGAACTGGCGTGACACCTGGCCCGCGGATGGACCGCCGATCGCGTGGAAGGCCAAAGTGGGCCTGGGCTTTTCCTCCTTTGCCGTCGCCGAGGGCCGAGTCGTCACGCTCGGACACGCGGAGGGACAGGACACGCTGTGGTGCTTCGATGCGGCGTCGGGAAAAGTCATTTGGAAACATTCCTATCCCTCCGAGTTGGGCGACAAATATTTCGAAGGCGGCACGACGGGAACGCCGACGATGGCCGGCAACCACGTTTTCGTCCTGAGCCGCTGGGGCGATATGTTTTGCTTCGAAGCTGCGACCGGAAAAGTCATTTGGTCGAAGAACGTGCAGAAAGAAACCGGCGCGCCCATTCCCGACTGGGGTTTCAGCGGCGCGCCGCTCGTGCATGAAAATCTCGTCGTGCTCAACGTCGGCGACGCCGGTCTCGCACTCGATAAAAGCACCGGCAAAATCGTCTGGCAGTCTGCGCAGAAAAACGCCGGTTACTCCACGCCGTTGCCCATGCAGCGCGACGGTCAATGGCTGGCGCTGATCGGCAATGGCACGTCGTATGTGGCGGTGCATCTTCGCGACGGCAAAGAAGCGTGGCGTGTGCGCTGGATCACCGAGTACGGAGTCAATGCCAGCGACCCGATTATGGACGGCGATCGGATGTTTATTTGCACGGGTTACGGCAAAGGCGGCGCGCTCTTCAAACTCGGCGCGGGCGAACCGGAGCCGTTGTGGAAAACAAAAAAGCTGCGCACGCAGATGAACCCAGCGGTCCTTTTCCAAAGCCATCTCTACGGCGCTGACGGCGACACGACAGAGCGGGCCGCGCTCAAGTGTCTCGACTTCGCCACGGGCGACGAGAAGTGGACGCATCCTGGTTTCGGCTCCGGCGCGGTCATTATTTCGGATGGTAAACTCGTCGCGCTCAGCGGCACCGGTGAATTGTTGCTGGCGCCTGCGTCACCTTCTGGTTTCAAACCCATTGCGCGCACGCAGGTGCTCGGCGGAAAATGCTGGACCGCGCCCGTGCTCGCCAATGGTAGAATCTATTGCCGCAACAGCCGCGGCGATGTCGTGTCCGTGGATGTGAGGAAAAACTAACCGTCAAACTCAAATGAAATTCACACGCCGTCATTTTCTGAAAACCAGCACCGCGGCCAGCCTTGCTTTCAACGCCATGCCGTTGCTCGGCGCAGAGCCGGGACGCAAGTATCGCACGGCGCTCATCGGCTCGGGCTGGTGGGGCAAAAACATTCTCAAAGAGGCGATGGCGAGCGGACGCATCAAAGTCGTCGCGCTCTGCGACGCGGATTCAAACACACTCGAAGTTGCCGCCGAACAGGTGAACGACCTCAGTGGCGACAAGCCGAAAACCTACAGAGATTTCCGTGAGTTGCTGGAAAAGGAAAAACCCGAGGTCGTCATCATTGCCTCACCCGATCACTGGCATGCCTTGCACACTATCGCAGCACTCAAGGCGGGCGCACACGTGTTTGTCGAAAAACCCACTGGCCATACCGTCAATGAGAGCCGCGCGATGCTTCGGGCCACGCGCGACAGCGGTCGCGTCGTGCAGGTCGGCCTACACCGGCGTATTGGGCCGCATCATGTCAGCGGTATGAAGTTTCTTAAGTCTGGCGCCGTCGGCGATGTCGGCATGGTGCGCCTCTTCGCGCACGGCGGCGGCGGCAAGGAGGCTCCCAGTCTGAACAGTGCGCCGCCCGAAAGCATGGATTGGAACATGTGGTGTGGGCCGGCCCCGGTGCGTCCGTTCAACACCAAGATCCATCCGGGCGGCTGGCGGCAATACCTCGACTACGGCAATGGCCAGCTTGGCGACTGGGGCGTTCACTGGCTCGACCAGGTGCTTTGGTGGAGCGAGGAAAAATATCCGCACCGTGTTTACTCAACAGGTGGCCGCCCCGTGCGTGGCCCCGCCATCCTCAACGAGAAAGAACAAACCAGCGACGCGCCCGATCATCAGGTGGCCGTGTATGAGTTCGAGAAGTTCACCTGCGTGTGGGAACACCGCCGCTTTGCCGAGAACCGGGCCGAGAAGCATTCGATCGGCTCTTACTATTACGGATCCAAAGGGACGCTGCACATTGGCTGGCGCGATGGCTGGACGTTTTACCCGTCGAACTCCAAGGACAAAATCATTCACGAGGATGCACAACTTCAGGAACCTGACGGACACAACCTCACGCTGTTGTGGGCCGACTTCATGACATCCATCGAGAACAAGAGCAAGGGCGTCGCGAACATTGAAGTGGCGCATCGTGCTTCCGTGCTGCCGTTGCTCGGAATGATTTCGTGGCGTGTGGGCCGCAGCATCAACTGGGATGGTGCGAAGGAACAAATCACGGGAGATTCTGAGGCCAGCAAACTGTTGAGCCGCCCGTATCGCGAGCCGTGGGTTTATCCTGCCGTGTGAGTAAGGCCTGCTGATATTGATCGGCTAAAATGAGTGCCGCAGAAATCGCTTCACCAAGGCCATACGCTCGGCGTCGTAGAATGCCGCACCGCCGTGACCCGCGCCTTGGACCACTTCGAATTCAACAAAGCCTTTTGCCTTTTGGTAAGCGCCACGCAGCTCAATGGATTGGTTAATGGGCATTTGCGGATCTTGATCGCCATGCAGCAGGAGCAACGGAGGGTCGCGTGGATCGACATGAAAGACAGGACTGGCCAGGCGCACGACGTTGGTGGGCTGGCCACCCAACAAGAGTTCCAACGCGGGGACGCGAACGCTCAATCCATGCGGAGTGGATTGGCTGAGAATCGTGGTGAGGTTCGCGGCGCCGTAAAAACTGATGATGCCTTGCACAGCGGAACTCTGCGTGCAGTCGTTGCCGATGCTTCCTTCGAGAACGGAATGCTCATTTGAAACACCAACCAGAGCAGCGAGATGCGCGCCGGCGGAATCACCGGCAACGACAATCTTCTTCGATGAGAGCCGCCAATCGCTGCCGTGACTGCGGAGGTAACGAATGGCCGCTTTGATGTCGTGAATCTGCGCGGGAAACTTCGCTTGTGTCGAAAGCCGATAATCGACGCTGGCGATGGCGTAGCCTTCCTCAACCAACTTACCGAGTGGCATGCCGCTTTTGGAACCGGATCGCCAGGCGCCGCCGTGGACCCAAACGATCAAAGGCGAACGAGTCTTTCCGGGCGGCAGATGGAGATCGAGTTCCAGCGACTGTTCCCCGGCGCGTGCGTACTGAATGTCGCGAATGATCTGCGGCTGCCGTGAATCCTCCGCGTGAGTGAGCGAATGTAAAAGGGAGCAAAGAGCAACTATCGGAAAAACGCGCCGCATCATGGCTTTTTCTTCGCTGGCACCGCCAATGGCTCCCAGTCGGAGTTTCTGAGAACCGTCGGCACTGAGTTGGTCGGTAGTGCTACGCCTGCTGAGAGCATCACGCGCTGAATTGCATCAATCGTTTCAAACGAAGGTTTGAAGTTGCCGGGACGGTGCCCTTCGGCGATCAACAATGGCGTCGAGCCAAACTTGTTTTTCTTGTTCCAGACTTCGACCTTTGCTCCGTTGTCCGAAAGGAACTGCACGACTTTCGGAAGATTCTTTAGCGCCGCACCGTGCATCGCCGTTTCGCCATTGACATCCACGGCATTCACGTCCGCGCCGAGTTTCAGGAGCAGTTTCGCCGCTTCGAGCACCTCCGGTTCGTCGCCCGCGACTTCATTGGCGCCATCTGAGCCGACGTGAATGCCGCACGCGACAATCAGCGGTATGCACTTATCCGCGTTTGGGATCGATGCGTCCGCGCCAAGCTCGAGCAGCAATTTCATGTAGGGAAGGTCGGCATTGGCTGAAGCCATCAGGAATGGCGTTGCACCTTTCGTAGTGAATTTGCCGAGGCCCCCGGTGCCATTCACCAGGCGCGCGTTCACATCCGCTCCTCGCTTCACCAGTTCTTTGATGAATTGCAAGCTGCTGAACGTTCCCAACTCGGGCGGAGGTGGCATTCCCCGATCTTCACCTTTTGGTGGCTTGCGCACCCACGTCATCACGTGCAGCGGTGTGAACCCCGAACGCTGGTCCTTGGGATCAGCACCCGCATCGAGCAACGTCAGGGCAAGTTCGTAATACCCGTTCTCGATGGCGAGAACCAGCGCGCTCGTTCCTCTGCTGGGCGCTTTTCCACCAGGTTTGCGCGGCTCCATCCCTTCGTTCACATCAATGCCCGCTTTCAACAACGCGCGAACTACCTCCGTCCGGCCGTTACGCGCGGCGAAAAAGAATGGAGTGAACCCAGAGTCCGGCAGCATTGCGTGAATGTCCGCGCCTGCTTTGATCAGTAACTCGACGACTTCGGTGTGGCCATCGGCTGCGGCCCACATCAGAGCAGTTTGTCCGCGGCGTTCCGTTGCGTTCACGCCCGCGCCGCGCTTAAGCAACGCGTTCACCGGGCCGGCCTTGCCCGTGCGCGCCGCCGTCATCAGCACCGTTTCACCGCCGCGCAGAGTGGTGTTCGGGTCAGCACCTTGAGCGAGAAGGAGTTCGACAATGGACGCGTTCCCATTCTGGCAGGCGAGAGAAAGCGGCGTGACACCGTAACGATTTGTCGCGTTCGCGTTTGCCTTGGCTTCAACGAGAGCCTTGGCCATCTCCAAATCGTCGCGCTGTGCCGCCCAATGCAGCGCCGTCATGCCATCAGCCTGCGGCGCGTTCACGTCGGCGTGTTGTTTGAGCAGCGTGCGGATGGCAGCGCGATCCGATTTCTCGGCGGCATCGGCGAGTGAGGAATTGCTGGCGGCGAAAACAGATGTCGCTAGCAACGTCGCCAATCCGATTGCGTAAAATATGCTCATCGCACTTCGATGAGCTTTTCCCCGTCGCTCAACCGGCGGAGTATTTCAGGCAGGAAAGGTTCAAGCCAAGCGAACAGAACGCGATTGGTGCAATTGCCGAGGCGCAGCCAGACAACGGCGGGCGCGGCAGGATTGCCGACGCAGCGTGCCACGAAGTCTTCGTCCTTGGTAATCACAGTCCAGCCGCCCTCCGTGGCGAAGTTCCAAATGCTGCCATCGTCCGACTCGCGCAGGCCGAGTTCGCGCGCGGGCGTAGCGGAAAGACTGCGCTCGCCGAGCCAGCGTGCGAGAGCGGGCGGCAATTGAGCGTCCACCAGGAAGCGCATGGTTCAAGCGGCAACGAGAACAGCATGGTCGAGGTAGCGCGCAGCGTATGCGATGCACGCGCGAATGTCTTCGGCTTCAAGGTCGGGAAAGTCAGCGAGGATCTGCTCCTGAGTTGCGCCGCCAGCCAGCATATCGAGCACGTCCTTCACGCGGATTCGCATGCCGCGGACGCACGGACGTCCCCCGCACTGGTTCGGATTGATTGTGATGCGGTTGAGTTCGTTCATGGGGAGAGTTTAGGTGTTTTGCTGGGTTGTGGAAAGAGGCGTAACTGGTTTGCTAATTGCATCACTTTTTGCATCGCTGCTGCAACGGTTGCAGCAATTCAGGAAATAGCTTTGCGAGACGAGAGCCGTCTCTCGCGATACCATCAAACTGTAATGGCTCGATTTGGAAAGGGCCGATGCCTTTCATTTTCTTTACATAGATGAATCCCCACTCGTCCAAACCAGTCGGGTTTCGGCACAGTGGACTATGCGCGAGCTTGTTGCGTGTCTCGGATAACTTTGCGACCTCACCCCAAATTTCCAATGCTCTCGCCTTCTTGTCTTCGGGAGCATTTGCACGCTTCACTAGCTGACAGACGAGGGCGATTCGTTTGCTCAGTGGCATGTCAATGGCGACATCGCGAAGCACAAGGTCCGTTGTGAGTGCCGTAATCCATTGAAAAGTTGCCATTTCTGCTGCGCCAAAATTCAAAATGAAGGCTCCAATCAACTCAGTCTGTTGTTGTGGAGTTGGTGCTGACATAAATTCGAGTCGTGGCCGAGGGCAATCAAATCGCCAGCGGCTCAAACAACTCATCCACCTTGCCTTTGCTGTCGGCAAATGAGTCAAGGTGGACGCCGACTTTGTCGAGCAGCGTCAGGTGGAGATTGGCCAACGGGACCGGCTTGGCATACTTGATGTGCCGCCCGCCTTTCATGCCGACGGACGCGCCACCGGCGACAAGGATCGGCAGGTTCGTGTGGTCATGAATGTTGGGATTGCCGATGCCGCTGCCGTAAAGATAGAGAGTGTGGTCGAGCAAGGTGCCGTTGCCCTCGCGCGTCGCCTTCAACTTCCCGAGGAACTCCGCGAAGAGCGAGACGTGGAACGCGTTGATCTTCGACATCCGTTCGATCTTCGCCGG